>NZ_BAAAPO010000026.1:0-45868 GCF_039531185.1 Nostocoides veronense | reverse complement strand
ATCGTGCATTGGGCGCCAGACTCTGGGGGATGTGGCGGCATAGTCGGGGGATGAGCAGTCTGGCGGAGCAGTTCCGGCGGCATTTCGACCATCGCGAGCATCTGTATGGCGTGCTGCTGGCCGAGCTGGCCGACGACCTGGAGGCTGGCGGGCCGACGGCGCAGATCTGTCGGGACGCGTTGGGTGCGACGCGCGCGGACGCCGTGCACCTGCGCCTCCTCGCGGGGATCTTCCGCATCGTGCTGCGCGGGGACGCACCTCAGCTGCGCCCCTTCTATCCCTGCCTCGGCGGGACCGAGCCGGCCGAAAAGTGTTGGCCCGTGCTGCGATCCGTGCTTCCGGAGTATGCCGAGGAGTTGCGCGAGTCCCTGACCCTCCCGCCGCAAACCAATGAGGTGGGTCGCTCGGCCGCGCTCGCGGTCGGGCTCTTCGAGGCGATCCGCCACCACGGCATACACCGGGTGCGCTTGCTGGAGCCTGGGGCTTCGGCGGGTCTGAATCTCAATGTGGCGCGCTATCGCTTCACCGGACCCGGCTGGGCTGCCGGTCCTGCGGACTCCCAGCTGGCTCTCGAGACGGAAGCCGTCGGCATTCGGCCGCAGCCGTTCGAGGTTGTGTCGCGCCGCGGCTGCGACCTCGCGCCAGTGGACATCGCCACCGTCGAGGGGCGCGATTACCTCACGTCCTTCGTCTGGCCCTGGCAAGTGGATCGTCACGCCCGACTGAGTGCAGCCTTCGGCATCGCCGCCGAGCACCCCGTGCCGGTCGACCGCGCGCCGGCGTCGAGGTGGATCGCCGATCAGCTCAGCAGACCCGCGGAAACCGATGTGCTGACTGTCGTCTGGGAATCGATCACTCGCCAGTACTGGCCGAGCGAGGAATCGACTGCGGTGGACGCAGCCATAGCGCAAGCACGCGAGCGAATCCCCTTGGCGCACATCACCTTAGAGGGGCTTCCTCCGACGCAGGGCACCGATGGGTATGCCGTCGTCACCCACGGCCCGCAGCTGCTGGTCGACGGTCGCCTCGTCGCCCGAACCCACCACCATGGGATCCCCATCGTGCCGCTGTGACGGCTGCGAGAGCGGGGGTCTAACTGTGAGGCGAGAGACAGGTGAAGGTTCGGCTTCAATACCCCAGCGGGTATAGCCTGAAGGCGTGACAAGACTGGTCATTCTCGGGGCCGGCACCGCTGGAACGATGCTCGCCAGCAAACTCGCGAAGGCTAACCTGCCGGACCTGACGATCACCGTCGTCGATCAGAATGATGACCACCACTACCAACCGGGCTACCTCTTCATCCCCTTCGGCACCTATCGACCGGAGCAGGTCGTGCGCTCGCGCGCGGCCCAGCTGAGCAAGCAGGTCACCTTCCTGCGGCAAACCATCGAGCGGGTCGATCCCGATGGCCGACAGGTGCACCTCGCAGGCGAAAGTGCGCTGGCATACGACTGGCTTGTCATCGCCAGCGGCACCGCCCCTCGGCCGGACCAGACCCCCGGTCTGATGGATGAAAGAGTCTGGCGGCGTAGCGCTTTCGACTTCTACACCCTGGACGGCGCTGAGGCCCTGCACGCCGCTCTGGCGAACTTCGAGGGCGGCCGGCTGCTCGTTCACATCAGCGAGATGCCGATCAAATGCCCAGTCGCGCCGTTGGAGTTCGCCTTTCTCGCCGACGATTACTTCCGCGGTCGGCGGATGCGTCACAAGGTCGATATCACCTATGTGACCCCGCTCGACGGAGCCTTCACGAAGCCGGTGGCCTCAGCCAGGCTGGGGAATCTCTTGGAGGAGAAGAGCATTCGGCTCGCATCGGACTTCGCCGTCGCCGGTGTCGACCCGCAGGCTAGCACCCTGAACTCGTATGACGGGCGCCACCTCCCCTTCGATCTGCTCGTCACGGTGCCGGTCAATATGGGAGCGCAATTCGTCATCGACTCGGGCTTGGGTGATGACCTGGGGTTCGTGCCGGTGGACAAACACACCCTCCAGTCCGTGGCGCACGAGCGAATCTTCGCCATCGGTGACGCGACGAATGTGCCCACGTCGAAGGCCGGGGCGGTCGCGCACTTCGAGGTCGACCACCTCGTGCGCAATCTGACGGCTGCCATGGCCGGGCAGCCCCTCCCGAGCAGCTATGACGGACATGCCAACTGCTTCGTTGAAGCGGGCCGCGGTAAGGCCCTGCTGCTGGACTTCAATTACGACACCGAGCCGCTCACGGGTCTCTTCCCGGCACCGGTCGTCGGGCCCATGAAGCTCCTCGGCGCTTCGCGCATCAACCACCTCGGCAAGCTGGCCTTCGAGAAGATCTATTGGAACTTGCTGCTGCCGGGGAAGCCGCTGCCGGTGCCGAACGAGATGTCGATGTCCGGCAAGGTGCCGGCCACAGCCAAGAAGTGAGAAGTCATGCCCATCAACACTATTGACGGCCACACCTTCACGGTCAACGACGAGGGCTTCCTCACCGATCGGGCCGAGTGGAGTGAAGATCTGGCGGCGAGTCTGGCGGATCTGATCGGTATCGATGACCTGACCGAACAGCACTGGGCACCCCTTCGCTTCATGCGCACCGATTCCGCGACGACCGGGGTGACCCCGACCCTGCGGCGCATGCAGACCGTCGGCGGGTTCGACATCAAGGAGCTGTTCCTCCTCTTTCCCGGCAAACCAGCCAAGAAGATGGCCTACCTCGCCGGCCTCCCCAAACCCGTCGGCTGCGTCTGACGGCGACCACTCGATCGAAGGTCAACAATGCGAGCAATCCCCGACGGTTTCCTCATCCCTGACTTCGGTGGTGCCAGCCAGGCACCCGCTGCGGCCGCGTCCACGGATGGCGCGCCCACGGCATACGCCGGCCCCCGCAAGATGGCCCTGATCTGTTCCAAAGGCAATCTCGATATGGCCTATCCCGGTCTCATCCTCGGCAATGCCGCGGCCGGTGAGGGTATCGAGACGCACATCTTCTTCACCTTCTGGGGCCTGGACATCATCAACAAGAAGACCAACGACAAGCTGAAGTTCACGATGCTCGGGAACACCGCCATGCACATGGCGGAGCTCGGCTATCTGCGCCCGGGCTTGGAGCATGTCTCGATGCCGCAAGCGATGGGCCAGCTCCCCGGCATGACCGCGATCGCCACGCGGATGATGAAGAAGCAGATGGCGGACCTCGACATCCCCGACGTCCCCGAGTTCCTCGACCTGCTCCAGGCTGCCGGAGTTCATATGTATGCCTGCCGCCTCTCCTTCGACATGATGAAGCTGCTGGAAGCCGACCTGCACCCGGGGGTCGAGGGTGTGATCAGCGCGGCAGACTTCATCGAAATCAGTGCGGGCGCGCAAACGATCTTCATCTAGGAGAGATCGCTGGCGGACCATTTGGAGGACGCACGCCGGCGCAGGGACACTGGTGCCCGTGGATATCACGGCACTGCGCCCACCGGCCGAGGATGGCCCCTGGCCGCCGATGACCCATCTTCCGCCGCTGACATCGGCAGGCTTGCGGGGTGCGACAACCTGGACCGGGCTGACCTATGCACAGGTCCCGGGTTTCCGACCCATGGTGCTGGATTTGCATGTCCCGCAACAGGATCAACCGGCACCTGTGGTCATGTGGGTGCACGGCGGCGGGTGGGCCGAGGGGGACCGGCGGCTGACTCCCTTGCAGTGGGGGCAGCAGCGGATGTTCCAGGCGCTCATCGACGCCGGCATTGCCGTGGCGACACCAGACCACCGGCTCGTCGGAGAGGTCGCCCCGGATGACATGGTGCGCGATCTGATCGCTGCCGTTCGCTATCTGCGGCACTATGCCGACGAGCTCGCCCTCGACCCGGACCGCCTCGCCGTCTGGGGTGACTCCGCCGGCGCCCACCTTGCCGCGCTCGCGGGCTTGGCCGGCAGTGCGGCCCGCCCGGATCCGCACTTCCTCGGCCGACTCGGCGTGGGCTCGGGGCGCACCGATGTCGCGGCGATTGTCTGGTGGTATGGCGCGTCCGACCTCAGCGCTCTGCCCGATCTGACCGAATCTCTGTGGCGCGGAGTCGATCCCGACGCGCGGGGCTGGCTGGCGATGGCCTACTCGCCGGTCACTCACGTCAGCGCAGACTCGCCACCGATGCTGATCATGCACGGTGATGCCGACTCCATGTCACCACTAGACCAAGCCAAACGTTTGCACGCGGCCGCCCAGGACGTGGGCGCGGAGAGTCGCCTGGTCATCGTCCCGGGAGCCGAACACGTCTTCCTCGGCGCCGACATCGAGCAGCAATGGCAGGTCGTCACCGACTTCCTGCGCGAGGTCTTCGCCCTTTAGCCGACAGCGGATGGCCGGCAACACACCCGGCGACAGCGCCCGCTTGGGGGCGTGCCTACGATGACGGCGTGACACCACGCACGATCGTCATCACGGGGGCCAGCGATGGCATCGGCAAAGCCGCCGCGCAGCAACTCGCCGCGCAGGGTCACCGGGTGGTGTTGGTTGGCCGGTCTCCAGACAAGACCCGTGCAGCGGTTGAGCAGATCCGTGCTGGACTGCCGACGGCGCAGGTTCGAGGACTCACGACAGATTTCGCCGATCTTGCCCAGGTGCGTGATCTGGCCGCGACTCTGCTCCGTGAGGAGCAGCGGATCGATGTTCTCGCCCTCAATGCTGGCTCGGTTTTCGGCAAACACCTGCTGACCACGGAGGGTCACGAAGCCACCCTGGCGACCAACCACCTTGGCGGCTTCTTGTTGGCGGAGTTACTGCGGGACCGACTGATCGCCTCCGCGCCCAGCCGGATCGTCATCACCTCCTCCGGCGCGCATTATCGAGGCACGCTCGATTTCGAGAACCTGGAACTCGCCAAGGGCTATCAGCTGATGCGCGGTTATGCCCGCTCCAAGCTGGCGAATGTCGTCTATGCCAACTACCTCGCGCGTGACCTCGAGGGCACTGGCGTGACGGCCAACTCCTTCCATCCCGGCGTCGTCGCGACGAACATCTGGCGCGGCGCACCCGCCTGGCTGCGACCGATTCTGGGCGTGGTCAAGAAGGTGCGGATGATCAGCCCGGACGAGGGCGGCGCGCGACTGGCATACCTCGCCACGAGCCCGGAGGTTGCCGGGACCACGGGCACCTATTTCGACGAGAACAAACCCAAGGACCCGCTCCCCGCCGCGCTCGATCACGCCGTGCAAGATCAGCTGTATGCCGTGAGCCGCCGCCTGGTCGGCCTCACCTAATCCCCAGCTTGATCACCATGACGTGCGCGAGCACGCGCTGGAGTCGGGTGGCTCGACTTGAATGGTCGCGTGCTCGATGCCAAAGCGCTCACGCATCAGTGCCCCCGCGTCGGTGAGGATGCGGTGAGCGTCTGCGGGTCCCGGTGTGGTGACCAAGTGCGCGGTCGCGACACTCATCCCGGATGTCAAGGTCCACAGGTGCAAGTCGTGCACCTCCGAGACATCGGCCACATCTTCCAGCGCTCCCGCAACCTCGTGCGGATCGACATCCTTGGGCGCATGTTGGCCGAGCACGGCCAGCACCTCGCGACCCAACCAGATCGCGCGCAGCGCCACGAAAACGGCAATCGCGAGGGCGACGATCGTGTCCCACCATCGATCTCCCGTGGCCCGGACGAGGACACCCGCGGCGATGACACCAACCGAACCGATGGTGTCGGCGACTACCTCGAGATAGGCGCCTTTGAGGGTGAGCGACTCTTCGGAACCGTTGCGCAACAAGCCAATACAGATCACGTTGATGAGCAAGCCGAGTGTGCCGACGAGCATCATGGTCCCGGACGCGACCTCGGGCGCACCGCCGAACCGACGGATTGCCTCAATGACGATATAGACCGAGACGCCGAGCATCAGCAGCACGGCGATCCCGGAGGCGAAGACCTCAGCGCGATAGCTGCCGTAGGTGCGTCGGCCCGTGGCGTCGGGGCGCGTCGCAATACGGGTCGCCACCAAAGCGGCGCCCAGCGCGACCACATCGGCCGCCATATGCCCGGCATCACTGATCAGCGCGAGCGAGCGTGCCAGCAGCCCTGACGCGAGTTCGACGGTGAAGAAGGCCGCGACCAATCCAAAGGCAATCTGCAATCGCCAGCGGTGGGCCGTCGCCGCAGACCCGTGCCCGTGATCGTGTCCCATAACGCACCTCCCGTCCACAACGACCCTATCCACGCTCTGGCTATCTCAGTGGCCCCCGGGCCTCTGCCTCGGCAAAGATGGAACCCGTGACGAGCAGCGATCTGTGGGACGCCGAGGCAGCGGGGAGGTATGACGAGGAGCTGGGAGAGATGGCCTCTTCCAAGGTCATTGGGGAGACCGTCGGCTTCCTCGCTGGCCTCGCTGGGGCCGGACCTGCGCTGGAGTTCGCGATCGGAACGGGCCGGGTAGCCGTTCCGCTGCTGCGTGCCGGGGTGCCGGTAACGGGTATCGAACTCTCGCGGCCGATGATCGACCAATTGCGTTCCAAAGTCTCGGCTGAGCAGCTGCCGGTCACGATCGGCGACATGGCGACAACGCAGGTGCGAGGCGATTTCAGTCTGGTCTATCTCGTCTTCAACACGCTCGGGAATCTTCGAACCCAGGCGGAGCAGGTCGCCTGTTTCCGCAATGCTGCAGGCCACCTCGCACCGGGCGGACGCTTCGTCATCGAGTTGTGGGTCCCCCAGCTTAGGCGTTTCCCACCCGGAGCCGGCGGGGCGCCGTTCGACGTGAGCGAACGGCATACCGGCATCGATACCTACGACCTGAGCACTCAGCAGGGCACATCGCATCACTACACCCGCGAGCGTGATGGGTCGATCCGATATTCCTGCAGCAACTTTCGCTATGCCTGGGCGCCGGAGTGCGATCTGATGGCGCAACTGGCGGGCCTGGAGTTCGAGGCGAGGTACGCGGATTGGGACCGCAGCCCGTTCACCTCGGACAGCCCGAGCCACGTCTCTGTGTGGCGTAAGCCCTTGTGACGCAGGGCTAGTCCGTCGCCGGTGGCGGGGGAGACGGCTCACGCTGGGCGCGGGGATCAAAGAAGACCTCAATGCGTTCGTAGCCTTTGGTGCGCATAGTGCGAGCCTGCGCGGCGTACTGGCGCTTGTCGGCTTCCGTGAGATCGACGTGATCGGTGAAGGGGGTGAGCAGCGCTCGCGGATAGAGCTTCTTGGCGGAGACCGAATTAATTTCGGCGCCGATGATGAGGATCAGCGCGGCCAGATCGATGAAGGCCAACAACCCGAGGACGAAGCCGAAGACGCTATTGGTCGCCGAGGCATCGCGCACGACCCGGCCGACATAGACCACGCCATAACTTTGCAGGATTTGCAGGAGGATGGCCGCAACCATCGAGCCCACGACGAGGTGCCGGCGCTGTGCCGCGCCGACGCCGATCCGATAGACGAGATAGAGGATTCCGGTATTGAGCAGGACGGTCGCGAGCAGGACTAGCCAGTTGTTGGCCGCGCCCAGATCGTAGGTCGCCCCGATGGTCGCGATGGCCGTCGTCGCGACGACGAGCAGAAGTCCGACAGGGACGATCAACAGGCTACGACCCCGCGAGAGAACAGGATTCGGGCGCGAATTGCGCGGGATCGACCAAATGGTGTTCATCGCGTACTGCAGCGCATTGCCGACCCCGAGGGCGCCATAGATCGACGCCGCGCTTCCGACGATCACGCCAACTGGCCCGCCGGACAACGATTTCGGATCGCCAAGTTGGTCACCCACGACAGGAACCTGCCGAACGGCGGATTCGATGATCCGCTGCTGCAGGTCGGGATTGTTCACCAGGACGACCGACAGGATCGTCGAGATGAGGATCAGCAGCGGGAAGAGCGAGATGAAGCCGTAATAGGTCAAGAGCGCCGCCAGGTAGCCGCCGGAATCGTCGAAGAACTTCCAGGCCACCGCGAGCGGGAAACCGAGCACCGGGTGCCGTCGCTGGAAGCGATCCACCCGATCCACAACGCTCACACGACAAATCATCCCGTATGCCGTGCCATCCGCGCGCTGCCCCGGTGCGACCGGTTGGTGCCGGGCTAGCCTGCGGCCATGGCCAAGACGCTCCTGTTGATCCGGCACGCGAAATCCGACTGGGACATCGCGGCGAGCGACCGAGATCGACCCCTGGCAGCGCGGGGTCGCCGGCAAGCACCGGCGACGGGACGGTGGATCGCCGACCGCGACCTGATTCCCGAGCAGGCGTTGGTGTCACCCGCCGCGCGGGCGCGGCAGACGTGGGATCTGGTTGCAGGGGCGTGGGCAGAGAGCGAGACGGACGTCATCTCGGCGGAGGCGGCATACACCTTCGACGGCGCGGAACTGCTCGAATTAGTCCGGGGGACAGGGGATTCCGTGAATCGGCTGGCGATTACCGGCCACAATCCGGCGATCTCGGAACTGGTCGAGATGTTGACCGGGCGATACGAGCCGATGCCCACCTCGGCCCTGGCGGTCATCGAGCTGAGCGAGTGGGCGACCGCGGGGGACGGCACGGCGAGTTTGCTGTATGCAGGCCGACCCGCCGACGATTCCCGCCCAAAGTGACGAACTCGGCCTGAGGTCGTCACATTCGGCCGAGTTCGTCAGGTCAACCTGACGATCTGGGCTGAACCTGACGACCTCACCGGCTCGGGGCTCGGCGTCAAGCAGTGACCTGGGCCGCGCTCGGGTGCTCGTGGCGCATGCCCTCGTCATCGCGGCGCGGACCGAACCACAACATCGCGACCCCCACCAGCGACCAGGCGGCGAGAACCAGCCAGCCGTGCGTCATCGACGCATTGGGGAAGTAGGACTCCAGCCGCAGGAGCGTCCCGGAGGCGCCAGGGACGAAGAACTGGCCGATCTCGCCCCAGTGCCAAGGCAGGAACTCCTTGGGCAGCGACATTCCCGAGAGCGGGTTGCCGAGGAAGAGGGTGATGACGGCACCGATAGCGATGCCGGGCTGCCCGATGAGGCCGTGCAGGCCGACGATGAGCGCCGCGGTCGCGAAGAGGGCCGAGCCGATGATGGCGGCGGCGCCGAGGTATGAGCCGGTCAGCACGTGCAGCCAGGGGCCGAGGACGGCGGCGAGGGCCAGGCCCCCGACCACGGCATATGCCGCGACGGCGCCGAGCCGGCGTTTGTGGCCGGTCACCAGGAGTGAGACGAGGACACCCCCGAGCATCCCGCCCATGGCGAGGGGGAGTCCAGCCACGGCGAGATTGCTGCCCCGGGGGTCCTTCTCGCCGAAGGGGACGATGTCAGTGGTCGTGACGGCGGGTGCGGCCTGACCACTCGCCTTGGCCTGCTCGGCTGCCTGGGCGGCCAGCTTCTGCGAAACGCCCGTAAGTGCCTGTGCCGCAACGGGGCTCGCGGCACTTGCGGTGAGCACTTCGATTCCGGTTCGGCCCGTCACGATGGCGCCATAGGCCTCCCGCTTCTCGATCGCCGTCACGGCGGCGGCACGGTCGGTTCCGGCCGTGATCTCGAAGGCGCCGGTCGCGCTGAGGGCCTGGGTTAGTTGCGCCGTTGCGGCAGTCGGTCCGGCAACGACGATCGGTAGATCCTTGACCTTGCTGGTGTAGCTCGGCCACAGAAAGGCCAAGAGCACGATAAGGACCGCGACCGAGGCGAGCACGGCGGTGCGGATGGTCGCATGCCATGGGGTCACGGCGGGGGTTGTGATGGCGTTGGACACGCGGTCTCCTTAAAGCGAATGTTCGTTCGTTATCCAGAATGCACGCGTCATGGACATTTGTAAAACGAACGTTCTGTTTGTCACAATGAGGAGGTGCCAAAGATCTCAGACGCCCAGCGCGCGGCCGTACGCGGCCGGATCATCGACGCAACGATTGATGTCGCATCACGCAAGGGTCTGGTGGATCTGGCGATGTCCGACATCATCCGGGAATCTGGCATGTCTGCTGGCGCGATCTATGGGCATTTCGACGGCAAGGACGCGCTCCTCATCGAGGTCGCCGAGCGGGTGATGATCGGGCGCAGCGCGGAACTCATGGCGCTCGCCCACACCACGCCGCTCCCCACGCCCGCCCAACTGCTTCGGCGACTGATCGACGCAATGCCCCCAGAAATCGTTGATGGCGGGCTCGTGCTCCAGATCTGGGGTGCGGTCGGTGCGGGCGGGTCGATGCGGCCGGTCGCTATGTCGGCCGTGGAGAAGCTGATGAAGGGCTTCGAGGTGTATCTCACCGAATGGTTTGTCGCGCGCGGTGCCACGCGGCGAAGCGCTGGCGCGCGGGCTCGCAAGCAGGTCGCGGCCTTCCTGGGTCTGGCCCAGGGGTATCTCGTGCACCGTGCGGTGCTCGGTCCGGAGGCATCGGATCGCTACCTCGCGGCTGTGGACTCCCTCCTGGCTGACGTCTAACGCGCCCTGACTCATTGCTCGAAGCCCAGGGCCTACTCCCTGGCGAGCCCGCGGGCGAAGAGGAAGGCGCGGTCGCGCCATACGACCAAAGCCGTGACCACGAGCAGCACCCCCGTGGCGATGAGCTCGGTGTCGGGGTCCGTGGCCAGCACCTGAGTGATGAGGTTCGCGGCGAGGTGAAAGAGCACGGCGAGAGTGATATTCCGGTTGCCGCGGTAGTAGATCCAGTTCATCAGCAGCACGAACGGGATCATGCTCAGCGGGAAGTTCAGTGCATAGATCCAGCCCTCGGCCGCGGTCTCACTTTGCGAGGAGCCGGCGACAAAGGCCAGCGGCAGGTGCCAGATCGCCCAGATCGGGATGAAAACCAGCGACGCCCCGACGATCGAAAACCGGGTCCGTAGGGCGTCGGTGCCATACGAGTGCCACGCGAGCTCTTCGACAATCGGCGCGAGAACCAGCACGATCCAACCGGGCAGGATGCCGGCGGAGAAAGTGACTCCGCCGCGCAGGGCGAACTGGTCGGCGGAGTGGCCGAAAGCGAGCGAGATCAACGTCGCCGCAACGATTGCCGCCGGCATCATGCCGACCGCGGCGAGTAACCAAGCTGGCCGGACCCCACGGAAATCCCAGAGCCGGCGCAGCATGTCGCTGCGCATCAGGGGGTCTTGGCGGGTCATCCAGAAGGCCACGGCGAGCGGTGCGCACAGGCCGAGTATGCCGAGGGTCGCGACCAGGCCGCCCCAGCCGGTGCCGTCGTGGCTGGCATACGCGGCGGGAATCCACAGGGCCCACGGAATCGCCGTGGCGAGGAAGAAGAACCGCCATGGATGGGCGTAGCGGCGACGGATGGAAAGGCTGTCCTGAGAGGAGATGTGGAGGGGCTGGGCGGACATACTTCGACGCTATTGCTGTGCTCGGGGCGCCGCTGTGAGGGTCACCACCGAGGGCCACCCGGTCTGACCGAGATGGCCTCAGGGTGGGAGTGGTTAGTCCTCGGGGAGGGCAGGCTCGGCAACGCAGAGGACAGCGAGATTCCCCTGAGAATCGGCAAGGACGGTCAGGCCAGGTGATTCGCTGTCATCAACGATGGTGCCGCCCGCGGCCAGAGCAGCGGCAAGCCGTGCTGCGGCGACGGAGCGCGGCACATAGACCTCGAGGTGGAAGCGTTGGCCGCTGGCTTCTGGAGCATCACCGAACCACAGATTTGGGCTGCGGCCGGTGGCATCGCGGATTTCGTCGCCTGGGGTTCCGCGTCCTCGGGCATCGGCGTCGCCCGTCAGCAGCGCGGCCCAGAAGGGCGCGATCTGCGAGGAATCCGCTGTGTCCAAACCAAGTTCGATGACGCTGACGGCGTCTGGCTCGGCGGTGAGGCCGAGGTCGCCGGCGCAGGCTGTGATCGCCGCGGCCGTGTCGACATCCCGTTGGGTGACCCACTCCACGATGTGCTCCACGCCGTCGTCATCGCGATAGATGGCGTCGGCCGTGGACAATTTCAGGTCGACATAGCCGGGCCCCATCGACACTCTCGGGTAGTGGCCGTGGGCGTCACCCACGCTCCCGATGGCGGCCACGAAACGCGCGCCACCGGCGAAGTCCGGCACGGCATACCGCGCGTGCAGCCCCTGGGCCAGCTTGCGCCATTCACGCAGCCCCGCGCCGGCGATGGCATCCCCGCTCAGCATGTCCATTCGGAAACGCTACCGAACGGGCGCCGGCCTATGGCTTGGAAGCTTCGGCGGGCCGCGAGGGCCATCCAGGCGCTATCAGCTCGAGACGAGGCGCACGGCGAGCGTCGCGCCGAGCACTGAGAGCGATGCGCAGGTGAAGCCGCCGAGCGCGAGGCGCCACAGCCGCCAGCGCACTCCGGCCGCCCGGCAACGCTGCAGCCAGAGCAGCGTTGCGAGGGAGGCCCATGGGGTGACGAGCGGGCCGGCGTTGGTGCCGATGAGAACGGCCATCAGACGCAGCCGATCGCCCGCCGCGGCGGGTTCGAGGGCGAGATAGGCGGGCAGGTTGTTGATGGCATTCGAGGTGAGGGCCGAGGTGCCTGCGGCCCTGAGGAGGTCAGGCGCCGTGGTGCCGGTTCCCGCCAGATTGAGCAGTGGGGTGAGGAGTCCGGCGTCGTGCGCGGCGGCGACCCCGATCGTGAGCGCGGCGAAGGCGAGAGCCATCAGCCACGGCAGGTTGAGGTGTTTCAGGTGCTGCGGGGCCCGCCACGCGGTCGCCGCGGCCAGGACCAGCGCGGCGGCGGCAGCGACGGCCCACGGCGGCAAGCCTGCGGCGAAGGCGGGGCCGATGACCAGGCATGCGAGGGCCGCGCAGCGAAGCAAGAACCGGTCATGCGGATCGGCCGGTGGGTCCACGGCATAGCGCGTGCCCAGGTCGCGCCAGTGCAGGGCCGCGATGACCGCGAGGGTGATCGCGATGCTCGCGATCGCGGGCGCGAGGGCGAGGCGGACGTATGCCGTGTGATCCACCCCCAACGTCTCAAGGCGTTGCAAAGCAAGCAGATTCGTCAGATTGGAGACGGGCAGGAGAAGCGAGCCGGTGTTGGCGATCCACAGCGTGGTCAGGGCGAAGGGTCGCGGCGGGACGCCGATCTGATTGGCGACGGCGAGGGCGACCGGGGTGAGGAGGACGGCGGTGGTGTCGAGACTGAGGAAGATCGTGCATGTCACCGCGAAGCCCGAAAAGAGCAGCCAGAGCAGCCACATCCGGTGTCGTCCGTGCCGAGCGATCCAATGCCCGATGACATCGAAGACTCCGGCGCGATCACTGAGTTCTGCGACCGCGGTGATCGCCAGCAGGAAGGCCACGATCGGCAGCGCGCGCCCGAGCCCCTCGGTGACCACGTCTAACGACACGAGTGGTCATCTTGTCACTGGTCGTCAAAGGCTGATCTAGGTGGTTGAGGAACGGGCTGCGGCCTGCAGTAGGGCCCGACCGGACGGGTCGGCCAGGGTGAGGTGGCCGATCTCGTCAGCGGTGAACCACGCCAGGCCGTGAGCCCGCCCGTCGCGCACGAGGACGGCCACGGCGATCGCGATGGGCATGACGACAAGTGTGCCGTCCGGGTGCGGCCGCCCTGGGGAACTTCACTGTCGCCAGGGGAGCAGCAAACTTCCCCACGCAGACCGTCAGCTGACCCGCATACTGCGGTGGTGCGTGAGGAGCTATTGCGGGCGATGGGAGCACAGCGACCTGTGGGTTCACCTTCGTCGGCGAGCGTAAGCATGGCGGCCGGCCCCACGCGTTCTACGAACTCCGCAGATAAACCCTGCGCGCTCATGCCGCCTGTCGCGCGCCGTCCTTCACTCACGCCCAAGAACAGGGATGTTGCCGGTGGACCGTGGTCGGGTCACGATGTGGGCCAGCCCGACTAGGGCGCAGCTCGCGGCAATGTCGAGGACGTAGTGGTTCCCCGTCGTCAGTACGACGGCTGCCATTGCGACCGGCAACAACCATGGCCACCACCGCGATCCCGCCAGGTGAAGGCCGTACGCGACCCACAGGCACCAGGCGACGTGCATGCTCGGGAACGCCGAGTTCAGATTCCCGCCGACCGACTTGCTCGGATGCGACCCGAGCAGGTCATGTGCGGCGACGATGTCGATCGTGCCCGGTGTCGAGAACCGCGGCGGGGCTACGGGGAAGCGCCAGTAGACCAGCAAAGCTAGGGCGGCCACGACGAACCAAGCTCGAGTGACCCGGACGAAGATCTCACGGTGCCGCAACCACAAGTACAGGGTCGTCACGGCGACGGGCAGGTAGTAGAGCCGGTACAGATACACCTCCGACGTGACGAGCACGGCACGCCTCGCGAGCCAACGGTTCATGCCGAGCTCGATGTCCACCCCGAGTGTTCGTTCGAGCCCGATGAGCTGCCGGGCGTTGGCCAGCGCCACGGCGTCGTCACCTCCAAGGCGGCTGTGCATCCATGTGAAGGCGACCACGGCCGCCACGAACGTGAGGAGCGCCACCATCCCACCCCGGCGACGATGCATGCGCCCATGAAACCACCGAGTGACGACGGCGCGACAGGTGGGCGCGGTGTATATCGGGCGAGGGCCGGCGGCGACCTGTCCGATGGAGCGGTGGACATCTCCTGGGATCCGACAGCCCACTTGTAGGTTCTCGGGCGACCTGTCGGGCGCGCAGCCCACTGACCTGCGCAGCGACATCTTGGTGAGACTCCGGCTGTCTCAACAACTTGTCGGAATCTCGGCCCTGATCTGCAGACCAGGCTGGCTGGGGGTCGGCAGCATCGGTTCGTGGGCGGCTAGCGGGGGGCGCTCCCCGCATCTTCCTCGATCACCATCCCGAGTCGATAGAGAGCGTTGCGGCTCGCGAGCAGTTGCCCGAGCCGGATGATGGGGGTCGTAGCAGCCGCTGCGACCTGCCCCAGACCACGCTGCCGAGGACGAGGTCCACCTGAGTCCCGCCAGCGATCGGGGTGACGGTGACGCGAAACCACCGTCCCGGTCCGGAACGGGACGAGCGCAAGACTTCCCGACAGACTGCTATTTCTCCTGCCACAACACGTGGCCCGCGGTCTCATCGGCGGTCGGCTCCAGCGCGCGGAACCGGCGCACGTAAATGCCCTGCAGCCTGCCCTCAGTGCGGTTGCCCTTGCGCATCGTGCCGATAGCCCGGGCCCTCGTCGGGCTGCAGATGTGGTGTCCGGAACGCCGGTGACCGGCGAGCCTGTCCAACTCGGCTCAGCGGCCAACTGGTGAAGCACCGGTCGCCTACAACTGGCCATTGACACCTACCGTGTGCTTGCAGGTTGCCGCTGTACCTGCGGTGCCCCGGTTCTGGTTGCCCCGCCGAGGCGTGGTTCATCCGTCGCCCGGGGCCGCGGAGTCGCGGGGACCGGGTCGTTGCAGTCTTCGGAGAGGTATCGCATGTCCCGTGCTGAGCCAGCCGAGTTCGTGGTGGACCGGCAGGTCTGGACCAGCTATCGACCCTTCCTGGACCTCGGGTCCGTGGGGGTCGTGCTGGGTGGGTTGCTCGCTGCCGTCACAGGGCCTCTGGCGCTGCCCATGGGGTCATGGGCAGCTGCCTACCTCGTGCTAGTGGTCGGGGTCGGCCAGATCGTCCTTGCTGGCGGTCAGGCGTTCGTGGGCGGGTCGGACCTGGCGTCGTGGCGAGTCTGGTCCGAGGTCATGGCGTGGAACCTCGGTAGCGGCATCGTTCTTGTCGGTGGTAGGCCCGGGATCCCCGTGGTGGTCGCCGTTGGGGGGCTGGTGCTGCTGGCGGCCCTCGTACTCTTCGCGACCGCGGTGCGTGGCGGGGGAGCAGCCGTGGGCCTGTATCGCTTCTTCACGCTCTTCCTCGCGGCGAGCGTGGCCGTCGGGGTCGGACTCTCTGCCGTACGCCACGGATAAGCCGCCCCTGGCGTGATGGCCCCCACCTTGGATCAGGCGCCTGTGTGGGCCCCGGGTGATCCACGGCGAGGCAGCCGTCGCCGTGGTTGCCAGAAGAGCCCAACGGCGACGACGAGGGCGGCGGCGGGTACGACCCAGGGGCCGGTGTGGACGGCGAGGGTCTGCTCGGTGCGCACCGGCAGCTGCCCCAGCAGGGTCGCCTGGGTGTACGGGTCGCTGCGTTGGTGAACGACTCCGTCCGGGGTGATGAGTCCGGAGACACCGACGTTGCTGACGTGCGCGACGGAGCGGCCGTACTCGACCGCCCGGACCCGGGAGATGGCCAGATGCTGCACGGACTGGTCTCCCTCGCCGAACCAGGCGTTGCTCGTGGGGACCACGAGCAGCTGCGCGCCGCCGGTGACGAGGTCGCGCACTGCCCGGTCCACGACGATCTCGAAGCAGATGGCCAGGCCCAGGTCCACGGGCCGGCCGTCGGCAAGCGGCACCGGCACCACGCCGGGGCGGTCGCCGGCGCTGAGGTCGACGATCCGGTCCACCCACGGGCTGAGGTGCCTCAGGAGCGGGCGCAGCGGCATGACCTCACCGAAGGGCGCCAGATAGATCTTGCTGTACGTCTGGTCGAGCCCTAGCCCGGGCAGGTAGCTGAACACCATGTTGGCGGGTGGCCCGGCACCGCCCTGTCGGGACAGGCCACCGAGCACCAGCGGGGCGCCGAC
Organism: Nostocoides veronense; assembly: GCF_039531185.1. Taxonomy (NCBI): domain Bacteria; kingdom Bacillati; phylum Actinomycetota; class Actinomycetes; order Micrococcales; family Intrasporangiaceae; genus Nostocoides; species Nostocoides veronense. Next base: position 29,402 of record NZ_BAAAPO010000026.1, on the reverse strand, counting down.
GGCTTCCACTGCCGCCATGATCTGGTCGGTGGCCGCCTGGCCGACCCGCGGGTCCAGCGGGTCCAGGTCGGTGGCGCCCTCGGGCCACACGACCAGGTCCGGAGCCGCAGTCTGGCCGGCGTCGACACGGGCCGCTAGCTCGTGGGTGCGGTCGGCATACCGGTTGAGCATCGTCCCCGGCTCGGCGGTCAGGGTCCGGGTGTACCCCTCGGGGATGTCTCCCTGGAGCGCGGCCACGCGCACCGGCTCTCCCCCGGTCGGGCGGGGAACCAGCACCGGCCCGACCACCAGGACAGCGGCAGCAACCAGCGCTCCGGTGGCCCTGCCCAGGTGCGTGCGCCCAGGTGCGAGGAACCGCTGCACGGCCACGGCGAGCAGACCACCGGTCAAGGCGAGGAGGAAGCCGAATCCCGGGACTGCCAGGAGGCTGACGGCGCCGAGCATCGGTGAGTCCGCCTGGCTGAAGCCCAGCCGTGCCCAGGGAAAGCCGCCGAACGGGGTGACCGAGCGTGCCCACTCCATCAGTACCCACGCCGCGGCACCGACGACGGGGCGGACCGCGCCCGTGCGCTGCAGCAGCGTCAGCAGCACGCCGAGGGCGGCCGGGTAGAAGGCGGAGGCCACGCTCATGGCAAGCCAGGCCGGAGCGCCGGCGTAGGTGCCGGCCCAGGTGAACATCGGCGTGAACCAGGCCAGTCCCAACAGCAACCCGGACAGCGCACCGACCCACCAAGACGCCCCGGCCGTGGCCAGCGCGAGCGCAGCGCACCCGACGATCGCCAGCCACCACACGTCGTTCCCCGGGAACGCCAGCCACAGGGCGGCACCGCCCAGCAGACCGAGCAGCATGCGTGCCGCGAGCACCAGCAGGAAGTATCCATGGCCCGTCCGGACCGGACGGGCCAGCCTATGCATGGGCGGCGTGCTCGCGTTCGGCGTGGTGCGGGGGTTCGAGCTGGATGGTGGAGTGCTCGATGCTGACGGTGAAGTGGGCGGCGACGCAGTCCTGGAGCTGGGCGAGCATCTCGGCGGCGTGGCCGTCGGTGAAGCACTCCTCGTCGAGGACGACGTGGGCGGTCAGCACGGGCAGTCCGGTGGCGATGGTGGAGGCGTGCAGGTCGTGCACGTCCTGAACGTGCGGGACGGCGAGCAGGTGGGCACGGACGTCGTCCAGGTCCAGACCCTTGGGGGTCGACTCCAGCAGGATGTGGCCGGCCTCGCGCAGGATGGCGATCGCCCGGGGCACGATGAGGGCGGCGATGACCATGCCGGCGATCGCGTCGATGCGGACCCACCCGGTGGTCGCGATGACGATGGCGCTGATGATGACGGCCACGGACCCGAGGGCGTCGTTGACGACCTCGAGGAACGCGGCGCGCATGTTCAGGTTCGCGGCCCTACCGGTGCTGAGGACCAGCATCGAGGCGATGTTGCCGGCCAGGCCGACGATGCCGAAGAGGAGCAGGCCGGTGGAGCTGACCTCGTGCGGTTCGTAGAGCCGCCGTACGCCCTCGACGAAGGCGTAGATCCCGACCCCGAGGAGCACGGTCGCCTGGGCGCCGGCGGCGAGGACCTCTGCACGGCGGAACCCCCAGGTCCGGGCCGGGGTGGGTGGGCGCAGCGCCAGCGACGCGGCGACCAGTGCCATGGCCAGCCCGGCGGCGTCGGTGAGCATGTGCCCCGCGTCGACCAGCAACGCCAGGGAGCCGGTCCACACGGCACCGATCACCTCGGCGACCAGGATGGTCGCGGTGATCGCGAACGCGACCGCCAGCCGGCCCCTGTGGCTGGTCCCGACGCCGTGGTCGTGACCGGCGCTCATGCAGTCGCTCCTTCCAGACGGGCGGGATCCGCCGGGGAGGCGGTCAGGGTGGGCAGCTGCCGGGTGCGTCCGGCGCGGACGCCGTTGGCGATGACCAGGACCTCGGCCAGCTCGTGGACCAGCACCACGGCTGCCAGGCCAAGCACACCGAACAGGGCCAACGGGATGAGGACCGCGATCAGGACCAGGGACAGCACGACGTTCTGCAGCATGATCGTCCGGGTGCGGCGAGCGTGGTCGAACGCCAACGGCAGCAGCCGCAGGTCATCGCCCATCAGGGCCACGTCGGCGGTCTCGATCGCCACGTCGGTGCCCATGGCGCCCATCGCCACGCCGACGTCCGCGGTCGCCAGCGCTGGTGCGTCGTTGACGCCGTCGCCGACCATCGCGGTCGCGCCGTGGGCGCGCAGCCCGGTGACGACCTTCGACTTGTCCTCCGGGCGCAGGTCGGCGTGCACCTGCTCGATCCCGGCCTGGGCGGCCAGCGCTGCGGCGGTGGCGTGGTTGTCGCCGGTGAGCATGGCCACGGTGTAGCGGCGGTCGCGGAAGCGGGCGATGACCTCGGCGGCCTCGGACCGCAGCTCGTCCCGGACGGCGATCGCGCCGACCGGTTGACCGTTGACCTCGACCACGACCGCGGTCGCCCCCGCCCGCTGCATACTGATGACGTCCCCGGACAGGGTGCCCGGGTCGACCCAGTCGGGCTTGCCCAGCCGGACCCGGGCACCGTCCACGGTCCCGACCAGCCCGGCGCCGACCACCGCGTCGACGTCCTGCGCGGCAGGCGCCCGGTCGGCGGCGGCCAGGATCGCTGCGGCGAGCGGGTGCTCGCTGCGGGCCTCCAGCGCGGCCGCCCAGGCCAGCACCTGCTCCCGGTCGGTCCCGGCGCTGGTGGCGACGTCGACCACGGCCGGCCGGTTGCGGGTCAGGGTGCCGGTCTTGTCCAGGGCGACGGTGCGCACCCTGCCCAAGGTCTCCATGGCGGCGCCACCCTTGACCAGGATCCCGCGGCGGCTGGCGGCCCCGATCGAGGCGACGCTGGTGACCGGCACCGAGATCGCCAGCGCGCAGGGAGAGGCGGCGACGACCATCACCAGGGCCCGGTGCACCCACACCGACGGGTCGCCCAGGAGCGCGCCGAGAAGGGCCGTCAGGCCTGCGGCGACCAGGATGCCCGGCACCAGCGGGCGGGCGATCCGGTCGGCCAGTCGCTGGGTGGCGCCGCGGCGGGACTGCTCGGCCTCCACGACGTGCACGATCCGGGCCAGCGAGTTGTCCTGCGCGGTGGAGGTGACCTCCACCTCCAGGGCGCCGGTGCCGTTGATCGACCCGGCGAAGACGTCCTTGCCCGGCCCGGTCTCCACCGGCATGGATTCACCCGTGATGGCCGAGGTGTCCAGGGCGCTTCGACCGGTCCGCACGGTCCCGTCGGTCGCCAGCCGCTCCCCGGGCCGCACCACCATCACGTCGCCGATGACCAGCTGTGCCGGGTCCACCACGAGCTCCCGGCCGTCGCGGAGCACGCTCGCCTCCTTGGGCACCAGGTCCAACAGCGCCCGCAGGCCGTGCCGGGTGCGGGCCAGGGAGTACTCCTCCAGGCCCTCGCTCAGGGAGAACAGGAACGCCAGCGCAGCAGCCTCCTCGACCTGCCCCAGCAGGGTCGCCCCGACCGCGCCGATCGTCATCAGCAGACCCACGCCGAGCTTGCCGCGCGCCAGACGGCGCAGCGCACCCGGCACGAACGTGGAGCCACCCACGAGCAGCGCCGCCGCGGCGAGCACAAGCTCGACGGTCTCCCATCCCCCGAGCCCGGCGAGGAACCCGGCCAGCAGCAGCGCACCGGAGGCCAGACCCAGCTGCACCTCCCGCACCTGCCACAGCCGGGTCGCCGGCTCCTCGACCTCTCCTGCTCGAGCTGGTGGGGCGACGGGAGCCTCGCATCCGCACGCGTCCACCGCCACCTCCCGCTGCGGCGTCTGCGGCCCGCTCACGCCCCCGCCTCCTGCCCGGCGTGGGGGCGCAGCTGCTCGGGGGCCGGGTTCCCCGCGGTCCCCGCGCCGTAGTTCGGGCACAGCGCGACCGCATACCCCGACGTCGCGAGCAGGCGCTCCGCCGCGTCCAGCACGTCCAGCAGCTCCGGAGCACTGGTCAGCGAGAACATCGAGGCCCGGCCCTCCGGGCGCGAGACCACCAGGCCGCAGTCTCGCAGGCAGGCCAGGTGCGCACTGACCGTGGACTGCGCCAGCCCCAGGTGCTCCGTGAGGTCGCGCACCTTGTGCTCCCCCAGCGTCAGGTGCTGCAGGATCGCCAACCGTGACCGGTCTGACAGACCGTGGAACAGCGCGGCCGCCACGTCGAGCCCTTCAGCTCGGGTGCCGTCGCCTGGCGCGGGTGCGCTCTGTGATGTCATCGTCATGCGCCGATCATAGCCGGATGCCGGCCGTCCCGGCGCCTGAGCCGCGGCAAGCGTCCTAGGCGAGGGTGATCCAGTAGTCCCAGAACCGGACGGCGATCAGAGCCGCGACCACCAGGCACCATGTCGTGACGATCGTGACGGCGTAGTCTCCGACCCACCGTGGAAGCGCCCCGGCGCGGGACCACCGGGCCAGTACCGCGACGAACGCGGCCACGGTGACGACCCAGACCACCATGCAGTACGGGCACAGCGCACCGATGCGGTGGACGCTCTGGAAGATGAGCCAGTGCACGAACACCGTGCCCAGCGCCGTACCCGCGGTCAGGCCGATCCAGTACCAGGACGGCAGCCGGGCGCCGCTGATGATCGTGACGGCGACGGTGACCAGGGCGGCGAAGCCGGCCACGCCCAGGATCGGGTTGGGGAACCCGAACAGCTCCGCCTGGGGGGTGCTCATCACCGACCCGCAGCTCAGCAGCGGGCTGATGCTGCAGCTGGGCACGTAGCTCGGGTCGGCGACCAGCCGGATCTTCTCCACCAGCAGCACGAACGCCGCCGACAGACCGACCCAGCCGCACACGAGCAGGACCCACCCCACGACCCTCCCGACCGGCGCGCCGGGCTCCTGGGAAGGAGCGGTGAGCGCGGCGGGCTCAGCGGTTGACGGCTGCATCGATCTGGGCGCGGAAGTCGCCCTCGGAGGTGGGCTGCAGCAGCTCACCGTCCAGGAAGAAGGTCGGGGTTCCCTGGACACCCAGTGCCATGCCGTCCTGCCGGTCCTGCTCCACGCGCTGCTGGATGGCGGGGTCGGCGACGGCGGCGTCGTAGGCGGCCATGTCCAGCCCGAGGTCCTGGGCGAACTGCCGGAACAGCGGCGCCTTGGAGTCCTGCTGCTCGCCCCATTCGCTCTGCGTCTGGTACATCCGCGTGTACATGTCCTCGAACCGGCCCTGCTGGGCCGCCGCCTCGACCGCCACCGCCGCGTTCATCGCGTTGGCGTGGCTGGGGATCGGGAAGTACCGGACCACGAACGTCAGCTCCCCGGCGTACTCCTCGCGGATCTGCTCCACCAGCGGGTAGGCCGCCAGGCACGCCTCGCACTCGAAGTCCAGGAACTCCACCAGCACCGGCGCGCCCTCACCGGCGTCGGAGAGCACGTGGCTGTCCTCCCTCACGACCGGCACGGCCGAGCTCGTTCGCGCCGAGTCCGCGACACCGGTGCCGGACGGCGGGCGGGTCACGCCAACGGCGACGGCCACCACCGCAACGAAGACGGCGATCAGCAGGAGGGACAGGATCACGTTGCGCCGCACGGGCACTCCTTCATCAGGCGACACGGACGATCGGCCAGTCTGGCCGAGGATGCGGGAAGTCCCGACGCGGATCGTAGAGCCAGACCCTGAGAAGACTCTGGCCCGGTGCGACAAACGCCATTCGGACAGGGCAGGGACCGATGCGCCCCTACCTACAGGCCGAAGGCGCCACCTTCGACGAGGATCGCCACGCCGAGTCCGATCAGGACCAGAGGGAACAGGACGTGCTCCCAGCGTTCCAGGACCTCTGCGATGGGCCTACGGGTGGCGACGAACTTGGCGAGCAGGACAAGCACCATGACGAGGACGAGGAAGACGACGCAGTAGGCCACGACCGCGCCGGCGCCGACGGTGACGAAGACGGGGACGTAGACGCCGATGTTGTCACCGCCGTTGGCGAAGGTGACACCGGCGACCGTCAGGGCGCTGATCGTCTTGTCCGCGACCCGGTCGTCATCGTCTCCGTCGCCGCGCCAGACCTTCCATGCGGTCAGCAGGCCGAGCAGCAACGGGATGAGCCCGAAGTAGGCGATCGCCGACTCGGGCAGGAAGGTCACCGCGCCCAGGGAGACCAGTACCGAGGCGACGAGTATGCCGCCGAAGCCCAGGTACTGACCCACGACGATCTTCCTGGTCGTGCCGCGCAAGCCGGCGCCCCGGGCGAAGAAGAGTGACAGCACGATGATGTCGTCGATGTTGGTGGCCATGAACAGCCCGAAGGCCTGCAGGACTGAGGTGAGCACAGGGTGATGCCTTCGGTCGTGTGTGGTGGGTCAGGCGGGCGACGTGGCCACGCGGTCAGCCACTGGTGTCGGTCCCGGCCGGCTGCCGTGGTGAGCGCAGCTCGAGCAGCGCCAGCAAGACGACCCCGGTGACGATCGCGGTGTCAGCCAGGTTGAACGTGGGCCACCACCCGCTGTGCAGATAGTCGGTCACCACACCGTCAAGGGAGCGATCGATCCAGTTGCCGCACCCACCACCAAGAATCGCCGTCACTGCGGCGAGCCGCCAACAGTCCCACGTCGGAGCGGCCCGCCAGGCCACGACGGCGATCGCGACGATGACCAGGCCGGTGAGCGCGACGACCAGTGCGGCCGGCGCGTCAGCGCCGAGGGAGAACGCCACCCCCGGGTTGTGACTCAGCACGAGGTCGACCGGACCCAGGGCCAGCCCCGCCTCCAGCGCGCTCTCAGCCCACGCCTTGACCAACAGGTCCGTCACCGCCACCGCCGCGGCACCGGCCACCAGGACGGCGCGACGCGGTGCCAGTTTCGTCACGGACGCTGCTGTCCATCCCACACGACGCCCACCAGGGGTCGTTGACACCCGCTGGCGGGGATCGGCCGGGGCAGAACCGGACACGCCTGCTGCTCGAGGGCCACGCGCCGCAAGGCGGTTGGAGCGCCTCTGGTTGCCCCCAGCTCCTGGCGGGTCAGGCTGGGACCCACCGGGCGGGGTTAGAATCGACATGCGGCGATGGTAGCGAGTGACGCTGCTGTCAGCAAAGGGTAGAGTCGCACGGGCGGCCGTGTGGCCGGCTCGTCACCACCGTGGCGACCCTCAACCATCGCGTTCGGCAGGCAGAGTGGTAGCGGATGGAAGGTAAGCGGCATGGGCACCATAGGGCGACCCCGGGTGGAGCGAGGCGGTGGACGAGCAGGACGCCCCGACCCCCTCGAGCCGGCCAGCGGTCGACGGCCTCGCCGACAGACGATCTCGGTCGTGCGCTCGCGAGGCATGCTCGCAAACGGGGCACACGGCGACTTCGACGGGCTGCTCCGGTGACCCGCAGGCACCTCCTGGCCCTGCTCGCGGCCGTAGCAGTGGTCCTGGCCGGCTGCGGTGGCGAGGGCTCGACGATCAACGACCAGATGCGTCAGGGCGACCAGAAGGGATACGTCGCCGGTGACGGCACCATCCAGGTGCTGGCGCCGGAGGAGCGCGAGACCGTCATCACCCTGGAGGGGACGACCCTGGAAGACGAGGCGTGGTCCTCGCAGGACCACCTGGGCGAGGTCGTGGTGGTCAACGTGTGGGGGTCGTGGTGCGGGCCGTGCGTGGAGGAGGCGCCGGACCTGGAGGAGGTGGCCACCGAGTTCGCCGAGGCGGGTGAGCCGGTGCAGTTCATCGGGGTCAACAGCCGTGACTCGGTACCCAGCGCCCTGGCCTTCCAGCAGAAGTACGACGTGTCCTACCCCTCGCTCCAGGACGACGGCGGGCGCACCCGCGCCCAGCTGCAGGGGCTGGCCGTCGCGACGCCGACCACGATGGTCCTCGACGGACAGGGGCGCCTCGCCGCCCGGGTCAGCGGACCCGTGGAGGCGTCGGCGCTGCGCGGCCTGGTCGAGGACGTGCTGAAGAGTGAGTCCGCCCGGTGAGCGAGGTCGTTCTCAGCGGGCCGCTGCTGCTGGCCGCCGCGATCGCCGCGCTGGCAGGTCTCGTCTCGTTCGCCTCGCCGTGCGTGCTACCGCTGGTCCCCGGCTATGTCGGTTACCTCTCGGGAATGGCGCCGCCCATGTCGGGCGCTCACGCGCCGGGGCGGTGGCGCCCGACGGTCGGGGCGCTGCTGTTCGTTATGGGTTTCTCGGCCGTCTTCATGGCGATGAGCGTGGTCATCTCCTCCCTGGGCATGGCCCTGGCGCAGCACCAGGGGCTGCTGCTGCGCCTGTCCGGCGCGGTCGTCCTCGGCCTCGGCCTGGTCATGCTGCTGCAGCCGACAGCATCAGTTTCGGTGCGATGGCGACCGGCCGCCGGGATCGCCGGGGCTCCGCTGCTCGGGGTCGCCTTTGGCCTGGGATTCAGCGCCTGCACCGGACCGGCGCTCGCCGCGATCCAGACGCTCGGCACCTCGATCCTCCCGGGGGACGACCAGGTGGGCCGCGCCCTGGTGCTGGGCACCGCATACAGCCTGGGACTGGGGGTGCCGTTCGTGCTCGCCGCCGCCGGGCTGGGCTGGGCCAGCCGCGCCTCGCGCTGGCTGCGCGACCACTACCTGCTCGTGCAGCGCGTCGGCGGCGGGCTGCTCGTCCTCCTCGGCCTGCTCATGATCGCCGGCATCTGGGCCGAGGCCATGGCGTGGGTCCAGACCCGACTGACCAACAACTTCACCACGGTGATCTGACATGGCCAGCACGCGAACACCGGAACGGATCGAGCCGTCCTATCCCAAAGACCGCACCACCTTGGGCGGCCCCCGCCTCGGACCAGCCGGCTGGGCACGTTGGGCCTGGCGGCAACTCACCAGCATGCGCACCGCCATCTACCTGCTTCTGCTGCTGGCGGCCGCGGCCTTCCCCGGCTCAATATTCCCGCAGCGCTCCGTAGACCCGGTCCAAGTGCGCACCTTCTTCGAGAACAACCCCGACCTGGGGCCCTGGCTGGACCGGGTTCTCCTCTTCGACGTGTTCTCCTCCCCATGGTTCGCCTCGATCTATCTGCTGCTGATGATCAGCCTGGTCGGTTGCATCATCCCGCGGATGCGCCAACACTGGCGTTCGATCCGAGCCCAGCCGCCGCCGGCACCACAGCGTCTGACCCGACTGCCCGCCCGCGCCGACGGAACCGTCGCCACCGACGGCCGCGAGGCCCTGGCCGCAGCCCGGGAGGCGCTGAAGGCGAAGGGCTACCGGCTGCGCGACGCCGAGGACGGCGATCTCTGGGTCACCGGAGAGAAGGGGTACCTGAAGGAGACCGGAAACCTGCTCTTCCATCTGGCTCTGCTGGGCGTGATCGTCGCCTTCGCCGCCGGTAACCTGTTCGGCTGGCGCGGGGAGATCATCATCCAGGAGGGGCAGTCGTGGACGGCCACTGCCGGCACCTTCGACACGCTCAACTTCAGCCCGTTGGCCGATGAGGGAGACATTCCCACGTTCACCGTGGAACTCAACAAACTCGACGTAGCCTTCGAAAGCCAGGCCGACGGCGCCCAGTTCGGCCAACCCCGCAGGTTCGACGGGTTGGCCACCGTCGAGGTCCCCGGCCAGGAACCCGAGCAACAGGAGTTCGCAGTCAACCACCCGATCTCCGTGGCCGGAGACTCCATCTTCCTGCTCGGCAACGGCTACGCCCCCATCGTGACCATCCGCGACCCCGACGGAGAAGTCCTCTACTCCGACGCGGTCACCTTCCTCCCACAGGACAACAACTACGCCAGCGAGGGCGCCATCAAGGTCACCGCGCGAGACCCCGGCCTCGGCCTGGTCGGCGGCTTCCTACCGACCCTGCGCATTGATCCCGAGCTGGGGATGACGTCCTCCTTCCCCGGCCTGGTCGACCCCGTGCTGGCACTGACGGCATTCGAGGGAAACCTGTTCCCCGACGGGCGCCCGCAGTCGGTCTTCAATATCGACACCGACCAGATGACCCAGCTCACCGACGAGGAGGGCAACCCCGTCGCGATGCTGATCCGCCCGGGCGAGTACTTCGAGCTACCCGACGGCACCACCGTGGAGTTCGACGGCATAATCCGCTGGGCCGGGCTGCTGGCGCGGCACGACCCGGGCCGGATGCCCGCCCTTGGCTTCGCGATCGCCACCACCGTCGGCCTGGCCCTGATGCTCGGTATCAAGCGACGCCGGATCTACGTACGGATCGAGCCGACCACCCCGACCACAGGGTCGGTGCAAGCTGTCGTGAGGGTCGCTGGCCAACCCAAGGGCAGCGATCCAGGACTCCAGACCATCGTCGACGACGTCCTACTCCGGATCACCAGGATCACGGGTGACCGGACCACTACTCCTGAAACCCACCATCGAGACAAGGACACGGTATGACCGACCCACAGCTGGCCCTGGCCAGCGACATTGCCATCTGGGCCAGCCTGGCCGTGCTCGCGCTGGCCCTCATCTCCTTCTCGGCGCACCTGGCCGTCACCGGGGCCGCCAGGGAACGCCACGATAAAGTCAAGGCCCGCGAGAAGGTCCGCGTGGGTGTTGGCGCCGACGGTGAGCAACCAGCAGACACAGTCGATGACGACCGTGCCACTGGACTGACGGACTCGACCACGCCGACCACCGCCGCAGTCGAGCCACCAACCGTCAGTCATCCCGCCGAGGTCACCCGCCGCTGGGGCGTCATCGGGCTCCAACTCACCTGGCTGGCGACCTTCGGAGTCGTCGGCGGCACGATCTTGCGTGGCCTGTCGGTACAGCGCTGGCCGCTGGGCAACATGTACGAGTTCGCGATCGTCGCCGCATCCTTCGCCCTCATCGTCTTCTCCACGTGGAGCCTGAAACGCGACCGGCTGTGGCTCGGTCCCTTCGTCGTGCTGCCAGTCATGGCCGTCCTTGGCGCGGGCAAGATCTGGTACACCGAGGCCTCCCAGCTCATGCCCGCCCTGGACAACACGATGTGGCTGTCCATCCACGTCACGCTCGCGACGCTGTCCGTGGCGCTGTTCATCATCGGTGCCGCCCTCGGCGTCGCCTTCCTGCTCCGCGACTCAGCCGAGAAGAGAAGCCGCATCCGGGGTTGGCTGGCCGGCCTGCCCGAGGGAGACAAACTGGAGACGATGACCTACGGGGTCCACATCTTCGCCTTCCCGCTCTGGACGTTCACCCTCATCACCGGCGCGATCTGGGCCGAGGTGGCCTGGGGCCGCTACTGGGGCTGGGACCCCAAGGAAATCTGGACCTTCATCATCTGGGTCGTCTACGCCGCCTACCTGCACTCCCGCGCCACCAGCGGCTGGACCAAGCGACACGCCACCTACGTGGCACTCCTCGGCATGCTCTGCATCATCCTGAACTACACCGTCGTCAACCTGCTCATCACCGGCCTGCACAGCTACTCGGGGGTGAGCACGTGACGCCTTCCGCTACACCGTGAATGCGGCTGATGAACGCCAGCAACCCCAAGAACGTCGACTCCGACCACTACCAGCAAGATCATGGCCGTCAAGTGACCGACGCCCGTGGCCAAGACGGACCGACCTGAAACGCCATCCCGCAATCGCTGGCCTCCAGCGACGTCATGTCCCTGGGGCACTCCCAGGGCCTAAAGCGTGGCTACCTGGAACTCAAGAAGTCGGACGCAGGCGTCCAATCCCGGGGACGAACCGCCCCACGCGGGCGGCATAGTCGGCATAGGCCCGCCCGTGCGTGGCCAGCAGGTGCGGCTCCTCAGACGGCGCGGACCTGCATCTGGATGCCCGCATAGACCAGGACCAGGCCCGCCAAGGCAACAAGGTTCGGGAGGCCAACGCGAGCCCGGTGAAGGTGATAAGAGCGGTGGTGAAGATCGGGTTGCGGACGAACGCGAAAGGCCCGGAGGTGACCAGCTCGGTGCGTTCTGTCGGGTCGACACCGATGCGCCAGGCGGTGCCCATGGCCAGCTGCGCAGCGTAGGTGCAGAAGATGCCTGACGCGGCCACCACGGCCGCTGCAGTGCGCAGGGCCGGCGAGCTCAGCGGTGACACCACCGGGTCGAGCCCGAGTAGGTCCCGCCGGACGGCACTTGCTCGTTCATCCAACGCGGACTCCAACAGGACGCTGAAGACCGTCACCTCCCGCTCGAGGCTGGACCTCTTCTTGCTCGACAGACTTGCCCAGGCGACGTTGCGCGGGAGGGGCAGCCCGTCGGGGTCCTGTTGGTGCCCGGACTCGGCGGGACTTGCAGTGTCGATCAGCTCTGCCACGGTCACCGTGCGATACCGTCCGTCGCCGTCGTTCAGCCTCACCGTTGCCGCGTCGACCTCGCACACCGACCACGCCTCCCCGTCGAACCAGAGCCGGCTGCCGACGCGGACCTCAAGAACAGCGCTGTTTGTCATGGACCCCTCTAATCATCCGGATCTCGGTGCTCATATCGATCGGCTGATCGAGCGCGACCTGCCACGTCTGCTTCCAGAGCAGCGTGATGAGCGCCGCCCGCAGGGTGGCACTGGAGTGGGGTGACCGAGCTGCCTCGGCCAGGGCTGCACCGAGAGTGCGACCAGGGCGACCTGCACGGGCCAGCGTGGCCATCGCGTCGGAATCAACGAACCGGCTGCGACGTCCCTGGGCGAGAAAGCGGACGTTGGTCAGTTCGATCGGATCCGCGCCCGACCAGATCGAGTATCGCCAGCCGCGTTCGGCCAGCAATCGTCCAGTCCAGTTGAGAACCACCGCGACATCGGGCTTGTCCAACATGTCGGCAGGCTTGACGTCGACGACCTCCACCGTTCCGTTGCGATGAAGCAGCAGGTAGTCAGGTACGTGTCGACGTAGCGCGTCACCGTCACGACCGGAGATGCCGAACGGCTGGCTCAAGATGGCCACCACGTCACGGTCGAAGTCGGCAAGCATCAGCCGATCGCGCTCCAGCAGGCTCTCGTAGCCCACGTGGTCGCCGACCGTGGCTGACCACCACCAACCTGGATAGTGCCCCATCCCGGCATAGGAGGGGAAGGACCGAACCGGTAGTCCCCGGGCCACCTCCGCCGGCGGAGCCGAGCCCAGCGTCGTGGTCACGTCCTCGCCGGTGTGGGACGTGTACCGGAACTCGACCATCCGCTGGCGCGGCTTCGTGGCCACGGGACCAGCGTCCCCCCACGCGACAAGTTAGCGAGACAGCGACACGCCTGCGACAAGAAAGTGAGACAACGACAAGTAGATCGAGAACCTACATCTCAGATGGGATCCGACACTTGCCGAGCCGGGAATGATGACAGGGCGTCGAGAGTTGAGTGAATCAGACGCAAGTTTCCGGACTCCAAGTTGCGCAAGCGGCATACAGTCCCTAACTTGAGTGCAAGCAACTCAACCTCAACCAAGGAGCACCACCACATGGCCCGTGCAGTCGGTATCGACCTCGGAACCACCAACTCGGCCGTTGCTGTCCTCGAAGGCGGCGAGCCCACCATCATCGCGAACGCCGAAGGCGGTCGCACCACTCCGTCGGTCGTCGCGTTCGCCAAGAACGGCGAGGTCCTGGTCGGCGAGATCGCCAAGCGCCAGGCCGTCACCAACGCTGACCGCACCCTCCGCTCCGTCAAGCGCCACATGGGCACCGACTGGAAGTCCGAGGACATCGACGGCAAGAAGTACTCCGCCCAGGAGATCAGCGCCCGCACGCTGATGAAGCTCAAGCGCGACGCCGAGGCCTACCTCGGGGAGCCGGTCACCGACGCGGTGATCACCGTCCCGGCGTACTTCGACGATGCCGAGCGTCAGGCCACCAAGGAGGCCGGTGAGATCGCGGGCCTCAACGTCCTGCGCATCGTCAACGAGCCCACCGCGGCCGCCCTGGCATACGGCCTGGACAAAGGCAAGGAGGACGAGCTCATCCTCGTCTTCGACCTCGGCGGTGGCACCTTCGACGTCTCCCTCCTGGAGGTCGGCAAGGACCCCGAGGACGGCTTCGCGACGATCCAGGTCAAGGCCACCAGCGGCGACAACCGCCTCGGCGGCGACGACTGGGATGACCGCATCGTCCAGCACCTGCTCACCACCGTGAAGAACAACACCGGCGTCGACCTGTCCAAGGACAAGATCGCCATGCAGCGTCTGCGCGACGCCGCCGAGCAGGCCAAGAAGGAGCTCTCTTCCGCGACGAGCACCAACATCAGCCTGCAGTACCTCTCGATGAGCGAGAACGGCCCCATCCACCTCGATGAGACCCTCACCCGGGCGCAGTTCGAGCAGATGACCAAGGACCTTCTCGACCGCACCAAGCAGCCCTTCCAGAACGTCATCAAGGACGCGGGCATCAAGCTCGAGGACATCGATCACGTTGTCCTGGTTGGTGGTTCGACCCGTATGCCGGCCGTCTCGGCTCTCGTGAAGGAGCTCACCGGCAAGGAGCCCAACAAGGGTGTCAACCCCGATGAGGTCGTCGCCCTCGGTGCCAGCCTCCAGGCCGGTGTCCTCAAGGGTGAGCGCAAGGACGTCCTGCTCATCGACGTCACCCCGCTCAGCCTCGGCATCGAGACCAAGGGCGGCCTGTTCACCAAGCTCATCGAGCGCAACACCGCGATCCCGACCAAGCGGTCCGAGGTCTTCTCCACCGCCGAGGACAACCAGCCCTCCGTGCTGATCCAGGTCTTCCAGGGCGAACGCGAGATGGCACAGCTGAACAAGAATCTCGGCACCTTCGAGCTGTCCGGCATCGCGCCGGCGCCGCGCGGCGTGCCGCAGATCGAGGTCACCTTCGACATCGACGCCAATGGCATCGTGCACGTAACGGCCAAGGACCGCGGCACCGGCAAGGAGCAGAAGATCACCATCTCGGGCGGCAGCGCGCTGTCCAAGGAGGAGATCGAGCGCATGGTCAAGGACGCCGAGGCGCACGCCGCCGAGGACTCCAAGCGCCGCGAGGAGACCGAGGCCCGCAACACCGCGGAGAACCTCGTCTACTCCACCGAGAAGTTCCTCGCCGACAGCGGTGACAAGCTGACCGCTGACATGCGCGGCCCGGTCGACACCGCCCTCGCGGACCTCAAGGAGGCCATCAAGCCCGAGGCCAACACCTCGGTCGAGGACCTCAACGCCAAGGTCAACAAGCTCAACGAGGAGTCCCAGAAGATGGGTGCCGCGTTGTATGCCGCGTCGGCCGAGCAGGGCGAGTCGCCCAATATGGGTGGCAGCGAGTCCACCGACTCCGCCCAGGGCACGACCCCCAACGACGACTCCGATGTCGTCGACGCGGAGGTCGTCGAGGACGACGAGGACACCAAGTGACCGATTCCCATTTCACCCCGGACGGCGATCAGCCGGTCGAGGCGGACGTGGTGAATGACGCTGCTGCGCCTGCGGATTCGGCTCCGGCCGGGTCCGCGGGCGCCGCGGCGGGCGACGGTATGCCGTCCGCCCCCGAGGTCGACCCCGCGGCCGCCGTCGCCCCGGACGAGTTGCACCCGGACACGGTGCTCGCGGCCGAGCGACTGAACGACCTGCAGCGACTGAACGCCGAATATGTCAACTACAAGCGCCGCGTCGATCGCGACCGGCCGCTGATCCAAGAGCGCGCGATCGCCGATGTGCTGGAGGCACTGCTTCCGGTCATGGACGACATCTCGGGCGCTCGCGATCACGGCGATCTGACCGATGGGCCGTTCGCCGCCATCGCCGACAAGCTCGAAAACACCCTGGGCCGCTTCGGCTTCGAGCGCTATGGCGCCGTCGGCGAGGCCTTCGACCCGGAGTGGCACGAGGCGTTGATGCACCTGCCGTCGGCGGACCTGCCTGCCGATGCAACCACCACGACCATCGTCCAGGTGCTGCAACCGGGCTATCGTGCCGGCAGCAAGGTCCTTCGTCCGGCCCGCGTGGCCGTCGCCGACCCGAGCTGAGCGCGGCGATAACCGTATACAGCACAACAGAACTCACGAGAGGGGGACGCCAGGATGGCTAGTCAGGATTGGTTCGAGAAAGACTTCTATGCCGTCCTCGGCGTCCCCAGTGACGCCGACGACGCGGCGATCAAGAAGGCCTACCGCAAGCTGGCGCGCCAGCACCACCCGGACAAGAACGCCGGGGACGCGGCGGCCGAGCAGAAGTTCAAGGACATCACCGAGGCGCACTCGGTGCTCTCCGACCCCAAGCAGCGTCAGGAGTATGACGCGATCCGCCAGATGGCCCGAGGGGGCGCCCGGTTCACCGCCGGCGGCCCGGGCGGCGGGGCCGGCGCCGAGGGCTTCGAGGATGTCTTCTCACAGATGTTCGGCGGCCAGGGCGGCAACGTCCGCTTCAACACCGGCGGCGCAGGCGGCCAGCCGAACCTCGACGACATCCTTGGTGGCCTGTTCGGTCAGCAAGGGGGCTTCGGTCAGCAGGGTGGCTTCGGCCAGCCGGGCGGCCGGGGTGGTTTCGGCGGGTATGGCGCCCCGCGCGGCCCGCAGCGGGGTCCCGATATCGCCGCCCGCACCACGCTGAGCTTCCGCGATGCCGTCGCGGGCTCGACCGTCACCCTGAGCGGTCTCGACGGACAGCGCATCACCACGCGCATTCCTGCCGGAGTCAAGGACGGCCAGAAGATCAAGCTGCGCGGCAAGGGCGGCGAGGGCGATCCCGGCGCGCCCAAGGGCGATCTCATCCTCACCGTCTCGGTCGAACCGCACCCGGTCTTCGGTCGTGATGGCGACAATCTCACCGTCGACCTGCCGGTCACCTTCGCCGAAGCAGCCTTGGGCGCAACGGTTTCCGTGCCCACGCTGGACGGCAAGCCGGTCAAGGTCAAGATCGCGCCGGGAACTCCGTCCGGGCGTGTCCTGCGGGTCAAGGGCCGCGGCGTCGCCGGGAAGAATCACACCGGCGACCTCCTCGCGAAGGTGGCGATCCTGGTGCCGCAGCGCCTCACCGATGAGGCCAAGGCCGCCGTCGAGATCTTGCGTGATCAAGAGGCCGGCGGCGACCCGCGGGCCGATCTGTTCCGTGAAGCCGCGAAGGACTGACGCAGATGGCACTCAACGGTCTCGGCGCCGACGACGAGACCCCCGTCTTCGTCATCTCCGTCGCCGCACAGCTCGCGGGCATGCACGCCCAGACGCTGCGTCAGTATGACCGCCTCGGCCTCGTCACTCCCTCGCGCACCCAAGGCGGCGGACGACGGTATTCGGCGCGCGATGTCGCGCGCCTGCGCGAGGTCCAGCGCCTTTCGCAGGAGGAAGGCGTCAGCCTTGCCGGCATCCAGCGCATCCTGCAGCTGGAGAACCAGGTCGATGCGCTGCATGCCCGGATCGAGGACCTGACCCATGCTCTGCATCAAGCCGAACTCGCCAGCGGCCGAAGGGTTTTCGCTGTCGGGTCGGCGGGCGAAGCGGTCATGATCCGGCCAGGCCAACGGCCTCCGCATACGGGTTCTCAAGCTCTCGTCGTCTGGGAACCCTTCGCCCGGCGGTGAGCGATGGCCGCCCCCGCGGGTCAGGGTGTTTGGTCCACGAAGCGCACTGGCTGACCGGTGACCTGGGCGATCGTCAGGAAGTTGGGGTCCGCGCTCAGCACGGTCAGTTTGTGGGCCTCGGCCGTCGCGGCGATGAGGAGATCCACCGCCCCGGCGGAGCGATGCTGCCCGTGCTCGGTGAGCAATTGTTGAACGTGCTCCGATCGAGAGAAAGCGTTGTCGCTCATAGGGACCCAGGTGAAGAGGTCCATGTAGAGCCGCTGCTTCTCCAGGCGATCAGCCAGCGATCTTGCCGAGCAAAGGAACTCCAGTTCGACGGCTGGGCAGGTGGCGATGACGCCAGACGTCAAATGGTCGACCCATTGGTCGCGCAATGGCCGGGCAAGTATGCGGAAGATTCCCGAGGCGTCGATGAGGAATCGCGCCGCGCTCATGCCCGGTAGGTGGCCTTGTCCTGGAACTCCTCGAAGTCGCCACGGTCCGCCATTTTTCCGAGCTCATCGAGTGCCTTGATGCGGCGGAGGCGCGCGGAGACTTCGCGAAGGGCAGCATTGACCGTGTCCTTCTTGGTGCGGGTGCCGAGGGCCCGGCGGCGGCGGCCAGGACGTCGTCATCAATCTCGACGACGGTCTTCGTTGCGCTCAAAACTCCTCCTCGGATATCCAACATGGACGATTCGTATATCCAGTGTATCCATGGCAAGCGAGGGCATGACTCCGGGCATATCTCAGCGCAGGTTGGTCGAATCTGCACACCTTGCAAGGTGTGCAGATTCGACTAACGTCCGCTAGCAGAGGTTGCACGACCCAGCAGAGGTTGCACGTCCGCGTCGTTGGGCGTGTCCGCGTCGTCGGGCGCCTCGAGTGTCTGCGCTGACGTGTCATCGGTCGCCAGCTCGGGCGCTGGCTCGGTGACCAGGCTGGTGCCTTCGACGTCGACATTCGGGACCAGGCGGTCGAGCCAGGCCGGCAGGTGCCAGGCGCGCTCGCCGAGCAGGTGCATCAGGGCTGGCGTGAGCGTCATGCGCACCAGCCAGGCATCCACGAGGACGCCGACGGCCAGGCCCAGTCCGATGGGCCGGATCATCGTCATATGGGAGAACACGAAGCCGCCGAAGACCGAGGCCATGATGATGGCGGCGGCGGTGACGACCTTGGCGCCGTGGAGGAAGCCGGACCGCACCGCGCGCTGCGCTGACTCGCCATGCGCCCAGGCCTCGCGCATGCCGGTGACGAGGAACATCTGATAGTCCATCGCCAGCCCGAAGAGCACGCCGATGAGGATGATCGGCATGAAGGACAGAATCGGCCCGGGCGTGCTGACGCCGAAAAGGCTTGCCAGCCAACCCCATTGATAGACCGCGACGGTCACGCCGAAGGCGGCGGCAACCGAGAGCAGGAAGCCTGCGGTCGCGATGACCGGCACGATCCAGGAGCGGAAGACCAGGAGCAGGATGACGAGCGAGAGGCCGACAACGGTCAGTAGGTAGCCCGGCAGGGCGGCCGCGAGCTGCTCCGAGATCTCGATATTCGCGATCGTCTGGCCGGTGAAACCGATTGTCGTGCCGGTGGATTCGCCCAGCGATGCGGCGCGATCCTGCAAGGTGTGCACCGTCGTCAGGGTCGCGGCATCGGCCGGGCCGGTCTCGGGCACGATCTGCAAGGCGATGGTGCGGTGATCGGGTGAGGTGCCGGCCACGGCGACCGCCTCGACGCCGGTGGAGTCGGCCATGGCGATCGCGAGTCGTTGGGCGACGGCCGTGGACTGTTCCGCGGTCGGCGCCTGCGCGTCCAGCGTCGCCACCGCGAGCAATGGGCCGTTCATCCCCGGCCCGAAATGCTCCGCGACTTGGTTGTAGGTCGTGTATGCCGTGCTGCCGGCGGGCTCGCTGCTGCCGTCGGGCAGGCCGAGCCGCAGGGACAGGGTCGGGATGGCAAGGATCCCGACCGTGGCGACAACGGCGAGGATAGTGAGCCAGGGACGGCGGGTGACCAGCCGGACATACCAGCCGCCGTGCTCCTCGTCCTGCTCGGTTGCGGGCATGGTGCGGGTCGCGATGTCGGCGGGAGCGGCATACCCATTGGCCGTCCAGAGGCGCTTGGATGCCACCCGCGGGCCGATGAGCCGCAGCAGCGCCGGGGTCAAGGTGATCGCGACGAGGACGGCCACCGCGACCGTCGCGGCGGCAACCAGCCCCATCTGCGCCAGCAGCGGAATGCCCGAGAGCGTCAGGGCCGCGAGGGCGATGACGACCGTCATGCCGGCGAAGGTCACCGCGCTGCCGGCGGTGCCGACGGCGCGCGCGATGGATTCGCGCAAGGGGGTGCCATGGAGATACATCGACCGGTGCCGGTTGACGATGAAGAGCGCGTAGTCGATGCCCACAGCGAGTCCCAGCATGAGAGCCAGGGATGGCGTCATCTGGTGCATATCGAAGAAGGCCGACGCCGCAACGGCTCCCGCCAGCCCCACGCCGACGCCGAGCAGGGCGCCGAGGATCGGCAGGCCGGCGGCGACGAGGGTGCCGAGCATGGCGATCAGCACGATCAGGGCGATCGTCAGGCCGATGATCTCGCCGGGGCCGACGAGCGATTGGTCACGGACGATCTCGGCGGAGTAGTTGGTCGTTACGCCGGTGGCTGCCAGGTCGCTACCGAGCTCGGGGATCTGGGTGCGCACGTCATACGGGACCGAGTTGACGTCCTCGTCGAACTGGATTTGCGCGACGGCGAAACGCCCATCCGTCGTGACGAACCGCAGGTCACCCATCGCGTCGACCTGGGCCTTGCCGAGGTTGTAGTCGACCCAACCCTGTTCGAGATCCTTCTTGGCTAGCGCCCACTTCTCCTCCCCGGCGTCGAGGTCGGCACGGCCCGCGGCGACCTCCTGGCGAAGCGCCTTCAAGCTCGGGTCCTTGGGATTCTTCTTCGCGACGGCCGTGATCAATCCCTCGCCTTGCGCCACCTGGAATTGTGCGTTGTCGAGGGCGACGCGATTCGCCGACAGTTGCTCACCACCGTCGACGAGCTTGGTGCGCGCGGCCTCCAGGTCGGTGCGGGCCTTGTCGAGTTCGGTCTGGGTCGCGAACGGATCGGTGACCCCGGTGACATGATCGATGCCCTCCCAGGCGGAGCGCGCCGATGCGATGGCAGCCTTTTCTTGTGGGGTGAACGAGCCCGAACGGCTCTCGAAAACCACCGTCCCGAAGCCGCCACTCAGCTCTGGTATCTCCGTCCCGAGCTGGTCCAGCACGCGCTGAAAGTCGCTGCCGGGCAACGAGAATTTGCTCGTCATCGGGGTGCCGAAGCTGGCTGCAGCACCGCCGACGGCGATCAGCAGAGCCAGCCAGAGCGCCAGGACTCGGCCGGCGCGATCGGCGCACCAGCGCCCGAGGCGGTAGAGGAATTGGGCCATGGGGGTCGGCCTCCTAGCCGATCGGGGCGGCGTCAAAGCCGCGCCGGAAATAGGTGATGCTCGTCGCGAGCGTGGTGCGGAAGGCGGCGATGCCTGCCGGGGAAAGGTTGTTGTCGGTCGACTCCGACCAGCGGATGATCGCGGCCTGCGCGGCGGAGACGATCGCGGTGGCGAGGCTGACGGCATACAGATCATCGGTGCCCTGCGGGACGCGGGTGCGCACGAAGCCGATGAGCCATTCCGTCCAGTCGAGCATGGCCATATGCAGCACGCCCTTGGTCTGCGGGTTGGCCTTGCCGACGGTGCCGAGCACCGCGACACGACGCAGGAGGGCTTCCTCGGCGGGGGACGACGCCACGCGCAGGACGATGTCCAAGATCGCCTCGTCGGCGGGTGCCGCGACGAAGAACGCGCTGATCTGATCGAGCAGCTCACGCACTCCCCGGACCAGGACGGCCTCGGTCGTGGGGAAGTAGTTAAAGAACGTGCGCCGCGAGACGCCGGCGCGCTCGGCGATGCTCTCCGCCGTCATGGCTTCCAGGCCGCCCTCGGCGAGCAGGGCGTATGCCGCGTCCACGAGTTCCGATGTCCTCTGCGCCTTCTTGCGCTCTCGCAAGCCGCTATCGGCGAGAGAATCCGTCATGGCTCTAGCATGCGCCGAATCTGCACCAAGTGCAAGTTTGCACCTGGTGCATCGTGCCTCGGCCGGGTCGTGCAACCTCGGCCGGGGCGTGCAACCTCTGCTAGCCGACGTTAGGCGAATCTGCGGACCTTGCAAGGTCTGCAGATTCGACCAACCTGTGCTGAGTGATCCCGTCGTCCCGCGCTCAGCGGGTTACTGGGCTCCCGGCTCGTCGGCGTAGATAACGGTCACGGTCGGGAAGCCGAGCTGCCGGCCGAGGGCGGTGAGGAAGTTCCGGCCGTTGTCACGCGCGGTCTGTTGCAGGTCTGATTCCGCGGCAGCCTGCTGCAACGCCTGGACGGCGGCCTGGTCGAGCGCCTGACGCTGCTCCAGCGGAGCACTGGCAAAGAAGTCGTTGACGCGCGTGCCGATGCCGCGCTGCTGCGCCACGATCCGGGACTTGGCGAGGTCGATCTTGGGGCTGGTCAGCGTCGGCGGTGGCACCGTGATCGTCAGAGTTCCCGCCGCCTTGTCCGCCTTGATGTTCTTCTCCTCCAAGGCTTTTAGGTCGATGAGTGCGTCGACACTGCCCTGATAGATCGCCACGCCGGAATCCTTGTCAATGACATCGGGGACGATCTTGGACAGGATGCCCGTGTCCTTGTCATAGCCGTAGTAGACGGGCACGGAGAAGGTACCCGTCGCCGCGCGCAACTCGGCGGTGCGCCGGATCTCCAGCAGCGTCATGTCACCGGGCGCCGGTGTCGAGTCCTCACCGAAGAGTGCATCGCGGAAGCTGCTCAAGGCGCCCGCGAAGAGCACGGCCAGCGTCAGCACGCCGACGGCGACCACAACCAGGGGCACCCAGGTGCGCTGGCGGACGGAGGGGGTGCTCGTCATGCGCCCAACTCTGCCAGGCCAGTCGCGCGCCGGGTGAGGGCGCGAGTCCCTCCGTCGCGGGCCGCGGGCCGCTACCACCTGAGCTAC
Source organism: Nostocoides veronense (assembly GCF_039531185.1). Taxonomy (NCBI): domain Bacteria; kingdom Bacillati; phylum Actinomycetota; class Actinomycetes; order Micrococcales; family Intrasporangiaceae; genus Nostocoides; species Nostocoides veronense. The sequence goes on along the minus strand of NZ_BAAAPO010000026.1, from coordinate 7,011 downwards.
CGCCTGGTTTTGGTCATGATCACGACCACAACCAGGCGGTAGGCCGGGCGCTAGGTGGATCGGATCCGAATCCGCACCTTACGAGGCGGTGACGTCTCAGGTGCGCGGCGGTGGCGGGCGGTGACATATCCCCTAGCGTGACTCCCGTGGTGCGCGTACTGCTGGTCGAGGACGATGCGACGGTCCGTCAAACGCTCGCGCGCCAGCTCACCCAAGCGGGGATGACGGTCCATAGCGCCGGCACCGGGCCCGAGGCCCTGGAGGCGTATGCCGAGCAGCCGGCGGATGTCGTCCTCCTGGACCTGATGCTTCCCGGCCTCAGCGGGCTGGAGGTATGCCGTCGCCTCCGCGGCATCCGTCCCGACCTGCCCGTGATCATGGTGACCGCGCGCGGCGAGGAGCACGAGCGGGTCCACGGTCTGCACGCCGGAGCCGACGACTATGTCGTCAAGCCGTTCAGCACGCGCGAGTTGGAGTTGCGCATCCGGGCGGTGCTGCGTCGCCGCGAGCCCGCCGCCGCCCCGATGGCCGCCGTCCTCGTCGACGGCGACCTGCGACTGGACATGGTCGCGCGGTCAGCGACTCGTGACGGCAGGCCACTCTCCCTGACGGCGCGAGAGTTCGATCTGCTCGCCCATTTCCTGCGCTACCCGGGAACGGTCTTCTCGCGAGAGGAGCTGCTGGAGCGCGTGTGGGGCTGGCATATCGGCGACGCGTCCACGGTCACGGTCCATGTGCGGCGGGTGCGCGAAAAGGTCGAAGCCGACCCCGGTCAGCCGACGGCCCTGGTGACGGTCTTCGGCAAGGGCTATCGCTGGGATGGGCTGGGCCGGTGAGCTCGCAGGCCGGTGCGGTCGCCGTCTCCTTCGGCGTCACAGGAGCGGTCGCCATCGCCGGCGCCCTCACGATCATTCGCGCAGCGGAGCGTCGCCCGTCGATCGCCGCGCTGGGTGCGCCGATTGTTGTTGTTGCCTCCCTCGCCGCCGGTGTGGCCGCCGCCACCCGGGCGATGCTCGTGGCCGAAGATGATTACCACACAGTGCTTTTCGTGCTCCTGGCCGGAGCGCCGATGGCGGTTCTCGTGGGCTTGCTGCTCGCGCGCCGGGTTCAGCGGTGGGAGCGACGGACGGCGCGGGAGAGCGCCGAGCGACATCGGGTCGCCGCGGTCGAAGCCTCCCGCCGCGACACGATCGGCTGGCTGTCGCACGATCTGCGCACCCCGATCACCGGCATCCGGCTGCTGGCCGAGGGGCTGGCCGATCGGTATACGGATGATCCGGAAACCAGCACGGAGCTGAGCCGGCTGGTGCGCGAAGTCGATCGGGTCGACGCGCTCGTGGGCGATATTGCCGAGCTGAGCCGATTGCAGGGTCCGGGACCCCGGGTGCGGTCGGCCGTCGACCTCGGCGATGTGCTCTCCGATGCCGTCGCGGCCGTCAGCGCGCAGGCCGAGGCGGCGCAGGTCGAGATCGTGGCCGGCACGGTGGCCGGTGCGACGGTGACGGGCGATGTGCGGGCGCTGACACGCGCGGCGACCAATCTCGTACGCAATGCCGTGCAACACACCCCCGCCGGGGAGCAGGTGCTGGTCGCCGTCGACGACACGTGCCTCAGCGTCGAGGACCGGTGCGGCGGCATACCGCCCGCCGATCTCGCGCACCTGACGGAGGCGGGCTGGCGTGGAGACGCCGCCCGATCACGAGCCGGCGCCGGCTTCGGCCTGGCCATCGCCGCGGCCGTCGCGGCCGAGCACGCAGGCGAGTTGTCCGTGACGAATCTGCCCAGCGGGCAAGGATGTCGGGCCCAGTTGCGGGTCGCAGACCTTACGGACCGCTGACGGTCCGGCGCCGAGCCTGGTCGCCAACCCACCGCGCCGGATGGACTGTCAGGGCACACCTCACCGACCGGAAGGACACCCTCGATGTCTCCCCTGACCTCCCGCCGCCGCGGCGCCGCCGCGCTCGCCATCGGCCTCGCTCTCAGCCTGTCGGCCTGCTCCGGCGATCAGAAGATGGCGGACTCCGGCACGACGTCCATGACCTCCTCGATGTCCCACAGCAGTTCGTCCGCGGCAAGCACCACCTCGGCGAAAACGATGACCGACAGCATGGCCAAGGGCGCCTATCTGAGCCTCGCGGACTACGAGAAGCAGATGGCCGACCGGGCCGGAAGCACCGTCGTCTACTTCTTCCACGCCTCGTGGTGCCCCGACTGCAAGGCCACAGACGCCGCGCTGATGGCTGATGGCGTCCCGGACGGGCTGACGGTGGTCAAGGTGGACTACGACACGGCCACCGACCTAAAGAAGAAGTATGGCGTGACCACCCAACACACCTTCGTCGCCGTCGACCCCGAGGGCATGGCAACCAAGAAGTGGACGGGTTCCGCGAACGGGGCTGCCATCAAGGCGATGGTCGACAGCGCGTGATCGCGACCGCGACCGCCCTGCTCGGGGCCGTGGTGGCCGGCGCGCTGACCACCATGGCGCCGTGTTCGCTGACCCTGCTGCCGGTCATCGTCGGGGGGTCGGTCAGTGGTGCGATGCCCAGTGGGCGCCCGTGGCTTCGGCCTCTGGCCGTCGCTGGGTCGCTCGGGGGATCGGTTATCGCTTTCACCCTGTTGTTGCGGGCGTCGACGGCGCTCATCGGGATCCCCGCCGAGGTCTGGCGCTGGCTCAGCGGCGGCTTGCTGGTCGCCCTAGGCGTGCTCGCGCTCTTTCCCGACCTGTGGGACCGGGTATCCGTCACGAGCGGCCTCAATGCGCGGTCCGCCGGAGCCTTGGCGCGCTCCCGAGCCCGAAGTGGCCTGGGCGGGGCCATCCTCACCGGCCTTGCCCTTGGGCCGGTCTTCACCTCGTGCAGCCCGCTCTATGGCTATGTCGTGGTCACCGTCTTGCCCGCTGACCTCGGCCGGGGCCTGGCCCTGCTGCTGGCGTATGCCGTGGGTTTGGTCGGCGTCCTCCTCGCCGTCGCCCTGCTGGGCAGCTCACTGGTGCAGCGGTTGCGGTGGGCGAGCGATCCGCATACGCCCTGGCGACGGGCGATCGGCGCGCTCTTCGTCGTCCTCGGGCTCCTGATCGCCACCGGCGCGATGCAGGACCTCGAGACCTGGCTCGTCGACAACAGCCCGGTGCGACCGTGGGAGTGGGGGCCGGCCTAGGCGTCAGTCCGGGCGGCGGACGGTGACCCGGTCGCCGGGGCGGATCTCGCCCGGCTGCACGACGCGGGCATTGAGGCCGCGCAGCCGACGTGGCCGACCGGTGCGACCGTTCACGAAGCGCATCGCCTCCTCGCCGAAGCGCTCGATGAACTTCGCGCACCCGGTGTGCGGCTGATCGGTGACCTGGATGACGGCGGTCGGGGCGTCCGGATCGCCGAAGCTCAAGTAGGTCCACTCCGGCAAATTCGCCTCGGAGAGATCGAGATCCAGATAGAGCTGGTCGCCGGCGAGGGGCTCGAGCGTGGGGTCGTCGGCGAGGAAGGCGACCATCCGATGGCTCATGACATTGAGCTGCATGTCGGGATGGGAGGAGCCGTCAGGGGTCCGCTTGGAACCGCGGCTGATCCAGCTATCGCCGTGCAGGCCGTATGCCGGGTCCAACCGTCCGACGTCGAGCACCTCGCGCTCGCCGACGGTGGGCCGGCGCACGACGAGCTTCAGCGTTCCGGTGTCCTTGGGCGCGGCATCGAGGATCGCGACGAAGTCGAGCAGTTCATCGGTGGTGCGGTAGCGAGCGCAGCGCGTGGGGGCCATGACGGGAGAATGCCAAAACCCGCCGGCTCGTGCGCGGCCGTTTCACCGGGCGGCGCGGTCCGGGCGGACGAAGGGGAAGGTCAGGACGGAGCGAATCGCCGTGTTGGTCAACAACATTGCCAGCCGGTCCACGCCCATACCGAGACCGCCGGTGGGTGGCATCCCGAGCTCTAAGGCGTGCAGGAAGTCCTCGTCGATCTCCATCGCCTCGACATCGCCGGCCGCGGCCTTCAGCGACTGCGCCGTCAGCCGCGCCCGCTGCTCCAGGGGGTCGGTGAGTTCGGTGTATGCCGTGGCCAACTCCATGCCAGCGATCACCAGATCCCACCGCTCCGCGAGCCCCGGAAGCGATCGGTGCGGACGGGTCAGCGGCGAGGTTTCGACGGGGAAGTCGACATAGAACGTGGGGACCGTGGTCGCGGACTCGACCAGCTCGGCATACAACTCCTCGATGATCGCCCCTGGCCCCATTTGGGGGCGGACCGTGATGCCATGCTCGCGGGCCAGGGCGAGCAGGACATCGGGATCGGTGTCCAGCGTGATCGGCTGATGCACCGCCGAACTGACGGCATCGAGGACCGATACAACCGGCCAATCGCCGCTGATGTCAACCAGATCCACGCCAGCCAAGCCCGTGCGCACCTGTTCCGGGCCCGGCATGGGCAGGACCTCGCGTCCGTGGACGGCCACAGCGGCCGCCTTGATCAGGCGTTCGGTGAGGTGGCGCATCGAGGTGTAATCACCGCCGGGGACATACGCCTCCAGCGACGTGAACTCCGGATTGTGCGTCGCGTCCGCGCCCTCATTGCGGAAGTTGCGGCCGAGTTCATAGATCGGGCCGCTGCCGGCGACGACGAGCCGCTTGAGATAGAGCTCGGGGGCGATGCGCAGGGTGAGGTCCACGCCATAGGCGTTGATGAAGGTGTGGAAGGGGCGCGCTGTGGCGCCGCCGTGGATGGTGTTGAGCATCGGCGTTTCGACCTCCATCACGGCATCCGCGGCGAGGGTCGCGCGCAAGGCCGAGAGGATGGCCGCGCGGTGTCGCAGCGGGGTGAAGTCGTCGGGGTGGACGATCAGATCGGTCGAGCGTTGGCGCAGCCGGGAGTCGCCATCGGTGAACGAACGCCAGGGGATCGGATGCAGGCTCGCGGCGAGCAGTTCCCAGGAATCCATGAGGAGGCTTGGGGTTCCCGTGCGAGAGGTGCCCAGGCGGCCGGTGACGCGGATCAAATCCCCCGTCGCGGTCTGTTCGGCGAACTGCCGCAAGGCATTTCGGCCCATCGTCGCAGCATTCAGCAGCACCTGCAGGTGGGCCCCCTGCTCGTCGAGGACGACGAATTGCACGCCCCCGAGATCGCGGACCTGACGGACCCGCCCGGCCGCGCTGACCTGACGACCGGGGGAAAAATCGAGGGTGAGGGCGGGGAGGGGAGTGTCGGCATATCCGTGGCTCGGGGGGTAGGGGTCGCCTCCGGCGGCCCGGACGGCAGTCAAGCGGTCGAGCCGGCGCGCGGTCTGGTCCGAGCGCCGCACCGGCGCGGCCAGCGCCGAGGGCGCCTCCTCGAGGGCACGCGCCTGACGCACCTGCTCGGGGTTGAGTTGCCGGGTCGTGCGCGGCATCCGCCAGGGCACGAAGCCCTCGGCGGCACCCGCGCCGACGGCGATCTGTGGCAGCGCCAGGGCGTCTTCGTAGCAGAGGAAGCGCGGCACCCACTCGGGCTCATACTTCTCGTTGGATCGATAGAGCCGCTCCAACTGCCAGAACCGGTCGAGCACCCCAAGCACCGAATAGCTGACTCGTGCAACGGAACCCGCTCCGATGCGCTCGGCGTCGGAATAGGTCTGGCGGAACATGACGAAGTTCAGCGAGACCCGTCGAACCCCCACTTCGGGAGCCCTCGTGAGCAATTCGCTGACCATGAATTCGGTGACGCCATTGGGCGCCTGGGGGCTGCGGCGCATGACATCGAGGGAGACGCCGCGCTGCCCCCATGGAGCGAAGGACAGCACGCCGGCCAGTTCGCCCGAGGCGTCGTGCGCCGTGACGTGCAGGATGCGGCCGTCTGCGGGATCGCCCGCCCGGTTCAGCGCCATCGAGAAGCCGCGGTCCGGCTCCTCGCCCCGCCACGCTTCGGCGGCCGCCGCGATGGTTGCGAGTTCCTCAGGGGAGATCTCGGACTGCCGACGCAGCCGCACCGTCAGCCCCGCCCGCTGGGCCCGCCGCGCGGCATGGCGCACCGGCGTCATCGAGGCGCGCCGCAGATCGAAGCGCTCCGGATCGAGGATCGCCTCGTCCCCGATAGCCAGCACGCGCAAGCCGTGCCCGGCGTATGCCGTGGCTCCCGCCTCGCTCGCCGACAAAGCCGCTGGCACCCAGCCATACTCGCGCGCCTCGGCCTTCCAGGCCTCGATGGCCGCGCCCCAGGACTCGGGTCGGCCGATGGGGTCACCGGAGGCGAGGCTGACGCCGGCGATGACGCGATAGGTCACGACGGCCCGGCCGTCCGGGGCGAAGATCGAGGCCTTGTCGCGGCGAGTGGCGAAATAGCCGAGCGAGTCGTCGCCATAGTCGGCGAGCAGGCGGCGGATGTCGAGTTCGTGCTCGCCGGTCCATTCGCTCGGGCCACGTGACGAACTGAGAAAGGCGATGACGGCGAGCAAGATCGTCAGACCGAGCAGCGTCGCCGCCACATCGGCCGCCCACGATTCGTGCGCCTCATCCGCGGTGCCCGTCAGCGCGCGCACGGCCGTGCTGAGCAGGCTGCGCAGCCCCGGCGTTTCGGATCGGGTGGCGGCGAGCAAGACCCAGGTCGCGGCGCCCGTGATGGTCGTGCCCGCCGCCAGGGTGAGGCCCGCCAGCCACCAGGAGCCGCGACGCAACCGACCCGAAAAGATGGGCCGCACCCGCCACAGAACCGCGAGGATCACCCCGGACATCGCGATCGAGAGCAGATCCAGGCCGCGTCCGAGATCGCCGCGCGTTTCCCACACGCCACTCAAGGGCAGCCGCAAGGTCGACAGTTCCACGAGGCCGAGATAGGTGCCGAGCAGTTGGAAAGCCGCGACGAACCACAGGCCGATCCGCTTGCGGAAGACCAGAGCGCCGGTGACCAGGGCCAGGACCACGATCGAGAGGAAGGTCGGCGCCGCCGGCACATTGATCAAGCCGAAGGCGACCTCCGCAGTGGAGTGCTATGCGTCTGACTTAGATCGGCATCTGGCTGGGAAATCAGCCCACAGGTTGGCGGCGTGCCTGAG
>NZ_BAAAPO010000025.1:0-81720 GCF_039531185.1 Nostocoides veronense | reverse complement strand
CGGACACGTCCAGCACGAAAAACCGCAGGTCAAGGCACCAGCCCGGCCAGTGGCTCAAGATAACCAACGAGAGACTCAACCGGGAGATCCGCCGACGCACCGACGTCGTCGGCATCTTCCCCGACCGGTCCAGCATCATCCGCCTCGTCGGCGCGGTCCTGGCCGAGCAGCACGACGAATGGGCCGAGGGCCGCCGCTACCTCGGGCTCGAGGTCCTGGCCCGTGCCCAAGCCGTCGACACCACCCCCGAGGAGGTGACCGAGCCCGAGCTCCAGGCCCTCACAGCCTGAGCGACACGCCCAACCGAGGGATCAACCTCGTACACCACCCCAACGGACTTGACCTCAGCGCGGTCTGGGCAGTGATCCCACGGCTCTCATGAACGGCGACATTGCCCACTTTTCGGACCGCATCAGCCTTCGCTGCAATCTCGGAACCCACGGCGGCTCGGAAGCCGCTGTCACCGATTCGAGCCGCCAAGTCCGTCTTGTAGGGGGCCGCCAACCGCTCCAGATCGAAGATCCTGATCACGACCTGCTCGACAACGCGCCGCGCATAGAAGACGCACGATCGCGGATCGCTGCGGCCGTAGGTCTCGGCGCGCACCGCATCCGCACGGGTCTCCCCCCAATCCGCCGGCACGAAGTCGAAGTTGCTGGTCACATCGCTCCTCGCCGCCGCCGCCTACTGCAACATCTACTGCAACATTTCGCGCGGTTCTCTGTTGCAGTAGGTGTTGCAGTCGCCGTGTCGTGATTGGTCATCGAAGTCGCCATGTCGCCCTGGGGTCCTTCGCCGACTCACCATGCCATCCGACGAGTTCGGCGTCCCGCAGTTGACTCAATGCGCGCGTTGCCGTCATTCGGCTGATGCCCGCCAACTCGGCGAGCTGGCCAGTGCCCAAGGCCTGGTCCGCCAATCGCAGAACGTCGAGCATGGCCCGCGCACTGGGCGTCAGCGCCGCCAGGATCTCGTTGGGCACGGCATCGGTGGCCAAGAGGACGAGGCGGACGCTGGAGGACATCTGGGTGTACATGGGGTCGGCCAGGCCTCTGCGCCGCATCTCGTCGAACATGCGCCGAATGCCCTCGCCGAGCTCGCGCGTGATGCCGAGGTCGGAGCAGACTCGCGAGATCCGAGGGTTGCGCGCGTAACGGTCGATCTCGAGCGGTTTAGTCGGGTCGACCAGCCCCGGAAAACGTCCCGGCGACGTGATCTGGATGCGGTTCGGGAAGATCTCGACCCGGATGTGATCGCCCATGAGGCTGTAGGAGCGATGGACCACGGCGTTGACGAGGCCCTCCAGCCAGGCGTCCCGCGGGACCCTCGGGGTGGCCTCGAAGAGGCCACCGGCCCCGAGCCGCTGCCACTTCGGCATCAGTCTCTCCACTTCAGCCGCAGCGGTATAGATCTGATGCGGAAGCGACCCCTCGAACCTGATGTCCGTGCCATCCTCCAATGACATGCTCGCCCCGAGCCCGGGGTCGACATCCCCGTATCGGAGGACTCGGACGACGGCGTTGGGGAACTCGCGCTGTGGTCGCTCGTCGAAGAGCAGGCAAGCGGCAACAGTGACGCGCTCCTGACGGTCGAGGAGGTCTCGTGCAAAGAGCATGTGCCGGACGCTCGACGCCTTCAAGGCATCGGCGTATGCCTGCAGCTGGGTCTCGTCGAGGTCTTCAACGCTCAGCTTCATGGGAGAACCCTCATAGGCAGCGGCGCCTCGGTCGTAGGCGAGCTCCTGCCGCTGAGCGGCGCTGAGCTTGCGCGACTCGTCCCCCACGCGAAGGTAGGTCGTCCCATTCGTCAGGGAATGGAGCGTCTCGGACGGCTCCACCCGGACGACGAGGAGAGTTCGGGACTCGCCTTCCACCGGGATCTGCACTTCTTCGCAGGCGGCCCGGACCGGTGGTGATGAATGATCTAGCGCGGCCTGGCGAAGCGCATTGACCTTCTGAGGTTCGACTCCCTCGACCACGCCGTCATGCAACCCAACGACGATGGCTCCGCCCTCGGAGTTGGCCATGGCCACCATGGGGATGGCCAGGTCTTTTGCGCTGACCCGTCCGGACTTGCGCTCGAAGTACTGGCCTTCCGCGAGCGAGAGAAGGGCTCCAGCCTCATCTCCAGGCGCGTCGGCCAAGGCCGTTTCGATCTCCGCCGCCCTCACAGGGCTACTGTAACATTTTGTCAGTACTTTGCAGTTCTTGAGTCGGTCATTACCGCCCAAGTCGAAGTGCGCAACCAGCCGCTCGGCCAGAAATTGCCAAGATCATGCCGGAATTGCCAAATGGCCTTGGCAAGGTTGTCGAGCCGGCCAGAGCGAATGGCCGGTCGAGGAACCTCAGTTGGAACGTCAACGTTACGCTCCAACTCAAACGCGGTCGGAGGTGGAAGTTCAGCCGCTTCCCGCTATTCAGCCTCTACCTCGCCCATTCCGAAGTGCTGGGCCAAGCGCTCGAGGGTGAACTCCTGACGGAGCTTGCAGGCGCTGTTCTGGTTGGCGAACATCCCCTTCGCCCAGTACGCCTGCTCGGCAGAAACGGGCACGTGCCACCGCACGGGAACCACCCACTCGCCAACCTCGTCAGTCTCCTGCTCTCCGGGCTTGGCGCGCAGGTACGTGCCAGCCAACGGCTGATCGCCAAGCGGGACATCGACACCGTCCATGTTGACGCGTGCGCGATCGAAGCGCTCCGCCCGTCCAACCACCTCGCCGACGGCGACATAGCCGCGTGCCGGGATGTGAACGTTCACGCGCGCTCCGAGAGGCAGATTGCGCAAGCTACGGGAGTACCAGACATCACCTCCGGCGCTGACGAAGCCGTACTTCAGGCCGTCCGTCCACGAGCGGCCCACCGGATCGTCACCGAAGGATACGAACCAGTCGCGCCCGTTCCACTCGGCTCGCTTTCCCTTCTTGGTCTTCGCGTATGCCGTGCCGCCGGTCTCGCTTTCGTCCTCCCTCGCGAGCCACGTACGGGCGAGGTAGCGCCGCCCGTCGTCCTCGAGGTAGGCAAAGAACACGACGTTGACGGGGACCCCGAAGGTCCGGAGATAGGTGACGATCCGCTCGGAACTCGTGTCGAGATCGGTCGCGACGATCGTCAGTTGCAGGGCCGCGTTGAGTTCGTCCGGCGGTGAGGTGCCGAACACCTCCTCGAAGGCCGCCTCGAACGCCACGTCGCCGAGATGGTCGTTGACGATGTCGATGATCGAGTCGCGGTCGAGGGTGCTCACCCACGAGCCGTAGTCGAGGACCTGGGCCACGACGTCACGAGGGGTCTTGTCGCGCTTCAGCTCAAGGACGTGGAGATTGCCCTCGCCATCGATCGCGAGCAGGTCGATGAACTTGCCGTGCGGGGTGTGCACCTGTCGGCCGATGACGAGCAGCCGCTCACCGAGAAGTGACGGGTCCTTCTCGAGGTAATGCTCCAAGGTCGCCTCGGACGGCAAGGTCGCGGTCACGAGGCGCTTCGGGGTGTCCCCGTCGATCCGCCACATCCCCATCTCCACTGGCATGCCTCACAGCCTCCCCGAAAACGCCCGCGCCTGCAGCGATTCAAACAGTCTCAGCAGGGAGTTGCGCCGCACTTCAAGTCGGCGTTGCTGCTCCTCGACGTGAGCAGCGACGAGGTCAAACTTCGACTGTTCCTTCGACGAAGGCAGCGGAAGTTTCAGGGGCGCTAGATCCTGTTTATTCAATTGGGGAACGCTACTCCCAGAGGAGATGGTCGAGAGGTCAAACTGTTGGAACCAAGCGAAGAGGAAGGCGGGACTGATCGCGTCGATGCGCGGAGAGATGGCCATGAGATTGGGATCGAGAATCGATGCACGAGTCGTGCGACGCTTCTTGTTGGTGCCGATCGCCCCTCCACGCTTTGGGATGACGACGGAGCCCGCTGGGCAAGTTGACGCTCTTGAACCCGGGGAGGCGGACCAAGACGCGGCCGTCTTCAGTTCGATCTCGTTCCCTGGCCTGTTCATGTCAGAGACCTTGAGCAGAAAGTAGCCTCCAGGCTGGTCAGTGAAGACTTCCCCGCGAGGCAATGACGAGCCGCCGTAGAAGTCAGCGACATCCGCGAGGCGGACGATACGGGTCGATATCGAGGCCGCTCGTTCGAAGGCCCTCATACCCAGAGCACCAGTGGCTGCCAGCGCAGACGAGCTCGTACAGTTCAGCTCGGAGGCTTGGTCGAGGATGGCGGCGATGCGGCGCTGTTCCTCGATCGGCGCCAGCGGAACCTCCAGCTCCGTCAGGAAGGCCGCTGGGACCCGTCGCTGACCCGCGCTGCCGGTCATCCGCAGCTCCCCCGCCCGCCTAATCCACCCTTGGCGAAGGAAGTGCAGGGCGAACCTGGAGTCCAGTTGGCCGGGATTGGGTCGGACAACATGGAACTCCGTGGAGCCAACGCCAATCGGCCGTCTCAGTTTGGCCTGACCCGTCTTCCCGTTCTCGAAGCAGGGCGTGATCTTGGCGACAAGAAGATCTTCGTCCCTGAAGACGGTGTAGCCCTTGGAGACCTCGTGAAAGGGCCGCAACACACCCGGACCCGCAACCCCTGACTCCGCGGAGAGGTCAGCCATTCCGACGAAAGCAACGTCCTCGTTGGGTCCGGGGCGTTCTGCACGAGGGTTAATCAACGCGACCTCGCCCAATGCCACGGTCGTCACTTGAGCATCGCCTTGAGATCGGCAAGGCCTTGCTGGATCTCGGACTCCAGCTTCTCAAGCTCGGCGATGATGTCGAGTGGGTCGCGGTGCTCGACCTCCTCGTGGACGACCTCCTTGTACCGATTGAGCGATAGGTCATAGCCCTGGGCGACGATGTCGGACTTCGCCAAGAGGAACGACTGCTCGGTACGCGAACGCCCCGATTCCGTCGCACGAGAACCCCATCGGGTTAGAACCTGGGGGAGGTTGTTGCGAAGGTGCTCGTCGTCGGAAAGGGGAGCGGACGGCATACACCCGAGCTTGTCCTCGGCCAGCAACGGAGTCCGCTTGTCGTCGAGACTCCATCCGTCGGCCTGGATGTCATAGAACCACACGTCGTCCGTGCCGCCCGAGTCGGTGCGGGTGAAGAAGAGGATGGCGGTCGAGACACCGGCATACGGGCGGAACGCTCCCGCGGGGAGCTTGACGACGGCGTCGAGCTTCTGGTCCTCGACGAGCCGCTTCCGCAGCGTCTTGTGGGCAGTGGTCGACCCGAAGAGGACCCCGTCGGGGACGATGACCGCGGCGCGGCCGCCGGGCTTGAGCAGGCGGAGGACGAGGGCGAGGAAGAGCAGCTCGGTCTTCTTGGTCTTCACGTCCTTGAGCAGCGCCTTGGACGTCGACTCGTAGTCCAGACTGCCGGCGAAGGGTGGGTTCGCGAGGACGAGCGAGTACTTGCCTTCGTCGGCTGCCGCCCCCTCCGAGAGCGAGTCGCGGTAGCGGATGTCCGGCGCCTCGACACCATGGAGCAGCATGTTCATGCTGCCGATGCGAAGCATGGTGTTGTCGAAGTCGTACCCGTGGAACATCGAGTGGTTGAAGTGCCGACGCTGAGCGGCATCGGTCATGAAGCTCGGGTGGGTCTTCCGCAGGTGCTCGGAGGCGGCGACGAGGAAGCCGGCCGTGCCACACGCAGGGTCTACGATCTCGTCGGTCGGGGTCGGCGCGGTCATCGCCACCATGAGCTGGATGATGTGCCGCGGGGTCCGGAACTGGCCGTTCTGGCCAGCGGTGGCGATCTTGCCGAGCATGTACTCGTAGAGGTCGCCGTTGGTGTCGCGGTCGGTCATCGGCACGTCGTCGAGCATGTCGACGACCTTGGAGAGCAGCGCCGGGGTGGGGATGGTGAAGCGCGCGTCCTTCATGTGGTCGGAGTAGGTCGACCCCTCGCCCCCGAGGCGCCGGAGGAAGGGAAAGACCTCCTCGCCGACGACCTTGAACATGACGGCGGGATCGTCGTTCTTGAACCGGCTCCAGCGGAGATGGTCCTGGCCGGGGAGGAAGGTGGGGTCCTCGACGGGCTCCTTGAGGCGGCGCGCGCGGTTCTCCTTGAGGGTCTGGAGCTCGTCGAGTCGCCGGATGAACAGGAGGTAGGTGATCTGCTCGATCACCTCGATGGGGTTGCTGATGCCACCGGACCAGAAGGCGTCCCAGATGCGGTCGATCTTGCTCTTGAGGTCTCCGGTGATCACACGGGCACACTACCCACGGAGGCCCTGAGTCGCGCCAGCGCCACTGGGCGATACTGGCGGTGGCCACGGCGGCGGCGTGTCCGCACGACGGTTGCTCGGATGGTTGCCACGCTGTCCTTGTGAAGGACCCGAAGATGCCCGACTTCTCGGAGCCGGTGACTCCAGAGCCCGAGGGAGTTTCCGCCTTCGCCGCTAGGGTTCTGAATCAGCTGTCCCTGAGCGCCTGGCTGCCGGCGACCTTCCTGACCTTGGGACTCACCTTCCTCTTGAAGTTTCGGAAGATCGGCTCGTTGAACGTCGCCAGAGCAGCCACCGAGCTGACGAACAAGGACGGCATCTGGGGCCTCGCCCTCTTGGCGGTACCAACGTTGGTCGTTGCGACCCTGCTCACACAGGCCTTTGCGTTTGAGTCCATCCAGCTCCTGGAGGGCTACTGGCACCGGCGAGGCCCGGCACAGTGGCTTGCGCGGGTCCTCATTCGCTGGCAAGTGAAGCGCAAGAATCGCCTCGATCGCCTCGCCAAGGCCGCCGCGCGCGCGGCTTTCCGTGAGTCAAAGGATCGTTGGAAAGTGGACACTCCCAAGGACGTCATCAAGGCATTGGAACTGGCTTCACGCGGTAAGGACTTTCCGGAACACTTAGATTCAAAAGTCGGCGAACTCGAGTGGTCAGATCGGTGCCGCCCAGAGGCTTTGCGGCGCGTGGAGGGGTTAGTGCGCGCCCGGGCGGACTATCCGGTGGAGAACCGGATCCTCCCCACGCGCCTGGGCAATGTTCTTCGCTCCGCCGAGGACGGTCTGAGAAACACTCAAGGGAACTTGGGCACCTTCGTGATGAGATGCCGGCCACTCGTCCCCATCTCTGTCCGAGCGCAACACGATCAGTTTCGAACGCGGCTCGAGATGTATTGCACTCTCGTGTTCGTGGCGCTGACTCTGACCGTCGCTTCCATCGTCATCCTCTGGCCCTTGGGTCTTGAACAGGTCGCCATAGCGCCGACGATGTTTATGGCCGTTTGTTTCACTAGCTACCACGCCGCCATCGCCAGCGCTCGCGGCTACGGCGTCACCCTCGGCTTCATGGACGATGCCTACGAGGCGTCGCAACCGACGAAGGGCTAGGGCAAACGCCGCATTACTTTGCCGTGCTTGTCACACTTCGGTGCAGCACTGGACCGCTTGCGCTCCCCGTCGACTGGGCACGCCCAGCGCTGATCTCGGCCCTTGTCGGTGCCGGGGGGACGGTGGTCGGTCACACTACGAGCGTCCTCTCGAAACATGAGTGCGTCAACCCCTCGATGCCAGAAACAGACTCGCTTGAGGTTGTGTGAGTCAAGTCCGCTGGGGTGGCGTACGAGGTTGATCCCTCGGTTGGGCGTGTCGGTCAGTCTGTGGAGGGCCTGGAGTGCGAGTTCGGCGTTCACCTCCTGTTGGCGCTGGGTGTCGACGGCTTGGGCTCGGGCGAGGACATTGAGCCCGAGGTAGCGGCGGCCTTCGGCCCACTCGTCGTGCTGCTCCCCGCAAGCGGAAGGTGCCCCCAGGCCAGGGCCGCGCCGGCGAGCCGGATGATGCTGGACCGGTCGGGGAACATCCCGACCACGTCGGTCCGCCTGCGGATCTCGCGGTTGAGCCGCTCATTGGGGTTATTCGACCAAATCTGACGCCACAGCTGCCTTGGGGAACACCGTGAAGGCGAGGATCTCGGCGCGGGCGCCTTCGGGGCGGTCAGCGACGGTGGGGAGTTTCTCGTGTGACCGATCGCGGAGACCAGCCCAGCGCGGGCATCGGAGGTGAAGAGCTTGACCCCGGCCAGTCCGCGGGCGGTCAGATCCCTGAAGAAGGCGAGCCAGCCCGCGCCGTCTGCGCTGATGGTGACCTGCACGCCGAGGATCTCGCGGTGTCCATCGTTGTTGACGCCGGCGACAAAGACGTGCCCGGGCCCGACACGGCCGCCTTCGCGGAACTTGAGGACCAGGGCGTGGGCAGCACGAAGGTGAACGGTCCCGGATCCTGGAGGCGGCAGGGTGCGGAACTGCCCAACGTGCTCGTCGAGCTCCTTGGCCCTCACCAGACCTGGCTCTTGGACAGGCCGGTGATGCGGAGGGTCTGGGAGCCCGCAACGGTCAACCCGTCCTAATCCATAGTCCAGGACCTCAGATCAGCGTCATCCACGCCACCACGGACGAAATCATCCGCGAACTCACCCTCGACCCCACCCCCCGCTACCAACCCCGAACACCAGAAGACCCCTGAACGAGGGGTTCAGGGGTTTCCGATGTCCTGAGACATCACAGTGTGGGTAGTTCACACAACGCGCTGACCAGGTACTACATCATCTGCCCGGTGGGATCGAGTACCTAGTTGGATGTCGGCTTTGTACAGCCCAGCGCGAGAGAGGGTCGGGCACCTTCGCAAACGGAGTTGGCGAAGGTGCGCTCCGCGGGCTATCCAGATGGGCCGTGAGAGGTTCCACGCCGGAGATCGTCGAGCAACACTGTCTCTTCCAGTTCCGCACTCCAATACAGCCAACCATCGACCTCATGCGCTCCGTCAGCACGAGCCGCATCATCGGGCGAGCGATACTCAACTTCGTCCAAGACGATCGCGCCGTCCTCGGTGACCTCGGCGATTGAGTCGCTCTGACCATCGGTAGAGATGAGGAACGTGCCGGGCGGGATGGTCCCGGATCGGACCATCTGCTCGAAAGTGGGCAGTGCTGCCTCGACGGTTGGCGGGGTGACCACGGCGGGGCTGGGGCGGTAGTTCGGGTCCGATAACTTGCGGAATCCTTCACGGGTCACCTCGGCCAGCAACCGCCGCCTCTGATCCAAGAACTCCTCGTACGTCAGGTCCGTCCACCCGTCCGGCAGTCCGTGCCACCAACGTTGGCGCGCAAGCCGTTCTTCACCCATCCCCTTGTCATCGACTTGCTGAGTCCAGTACTCGTTGGGGGCGTCGCTGGAGATGTCGATATTGTCGGACCACTCGACCAGCGCCTGGTTCGCGACCTGGTTGATCTGCCGCGTGCTGGTATACCCGAGTCGCTGCTTCAGGTAGTCCTTCGGGAAGAGGTGGTGCTTCTCGACGCCCTTCACAGGTCGCCGCGACGGGTCGAGCCAATCCTTGACAGTGAGAGTGGACAGCAGCACCTCGGCATCGAGGATCGTCAAAGCCGCTAGGTACCCCGTGTAGGCGGGACCTGTGGTGTTGGAGGTGTGCAAGTCCTCGGGGAGGGTGACCCGCCACCAGTCATCGGTCAGGTTGGTCTCGATCTGGCCCGTGATCGCATCGCGGAACTGCGCCGGGGTGCGCTCCAGCGCGTCGAGACGATTGATGTCTTCCTGCCCCTTCGTCTCCGCGCTACCGGAGTAGCGGGCGGTGATCTGCGCCATGAAGTACCACCGCGCCATCAGTTCTCGAAGTTCGTCCACAGGCACACCGAACTCGACCCGCCCGAGCAGCCAGATGGCGTACCCGAAGAGGACAGCGTTCTTCGAGGTGATCATGGCGCTCGTGCGCATGCCTGCGCGCTCGATCACCTTCAAGTACTCGTCCCAATGGTGGGGTTTCAGAACGTGCGCTTGCCCCGTCTTCAGCAGGGCAAGTTGACGTTCCCGCTCTTCCGGCACGATCTGTCGGGTGCGCCTGTCACGTCCACGCAGAGCGTTGTAGGCGTCCTGCAACTGTGCCCGCTTGTTGCCCACGGCCACGACGACACGGAGTACATGACCGGGGTCGAGCGTCAAGAAGGCATTCTTCGGCGTCCACGCCACCCGCTCGCCCTGAATCCGGGTCAACTCCTGCGGGGTGAAGCGCGACGCCTTGGCGAAGTCTTCGAGTTCTTGGCGTCCCTGCTCCCAGAAGACCGACAGCCAGGTGAGGATGAAGTCGGTGGAGGAGAGTTTGACACCTTCGGAGTTGATCCGCACGAAGATGTCCGCGACTGTCTCGCGGCTGACATTGGGTTTGAGTTGCACGACCTGAAACCCATAGGCGAGCACGTGGTTGAGCCGATTGATCGCCTCTTCGATCTCTCGCTCGGCGCTCCTCTCCAGCCGCTCGCCACCGCGAGCCTGCTCCAGCCCCTCGATGTAATCGGATCGTGCGTCGATGGGTGATTCGAAGACGGCGCGAATGTCGTGCACCCAGTCGCTGGAACGTCGGATCGCGTTGTCCGGTACGGCGAAGCGTTCGGTCAGCGGGTTGAACGAGATGACCACTCGTTCCTCGGAGTAGTCCTCGCGCAGGACAGCCACCCCCTTGACCACGGCATACAGCGAGGTCAGCCGTTGCTGACCGTCGATGACCTGCATCGACGCGCCCTGTGTCTTCGCATCAACACCGATGCTGCGGGCATGCAACTCGTCTGCGTTCTCCCAGAACATCAGTTGCCCGACTGGGAACCCTCGGTACATCGAGTCCACCAGGTCGCGAATCTTCGCGTTAGACCACACGAACGGTCGCTGGATGTCCGGCAGTCTGACACGACCGGAATCCACCCCGGCAACGAGATCGCTGACTGTCCAAGGATGGTGGCCAAA
Source organism: Nostocoides veronense (assembly GCF_039531185.1). Classification (NCBI taxonomy): domain Bacteria; kingdom Bacillati; phylum Actinomycetota; class Actinomycetes; order Micrococcales; family Intrasporangiaceae; genus Nostocoides; species Nostocoides veronense. Next base: position 70,995 of record NZ_BAAAPO010000025.1, on the reverse strand, counting down.
GGTCTCAGACATCATCGGCCTCCGCCCTGCTTTCGTCAGACACTTCTTGGTTTGGAGTCGCGCCCAAAGACGCCGAGCCTCCATCTGCGCGTGACGCCACAGCCCACGCGAGTAGCGACTCGGCAATCTCTCCAGCGTCGTCAGGGGCGACGTGGGCGAGTACGGAGCGACGGATCGCCGTGCGCATTTGAGCCATCACCTGCTCCCGGGACTCCCAATCCGTCGCCGCCAGATCCCGAACGATCCGCTCCGCATCGCTCAGAACTCGTTCGAACGGACCGAACTCCGTGGGCGTGGAGTAGCCGATGGCCTTGCCCGGCCCGTCATACTCAGCCCAGAGGGCAGCCTCAACGCCAGGGCTAACTAGGCCCTTAGCCACGAGCGAGGTAGTTAGGCGTTGGACCGGCGTCGCAAACTGACGCAGCGACCTCTCGTCCTCCGACGCGCCAATGATCTCGTAGACGTCACTTCGGTCAAGGTGCCCACCGGCATTCGACGCCGACCGAATCACCGCCGCGCGGGTGTGGTAACCATCATGGGCAAGCGCCCGGATCAATGCGACGTAGCCCGCGAGCGACCACGGTTCACGTCGCTCTACCAGCACCTTCTCGGATTCAGCAAGTGTTGATTCAGACACAGGGCTGGCACCAGCCTGCTCAGCCAGGCGCAACAGGTCGCGTGTCGTGAGCAGAACCAAGTCGGTCCCTCCGGCCTGTCGAACGTCATCCGCCAGAATGGAATGGGGACCTACGGGAATGCCGCGCATTTCGTAGCGCCAGTCGCCCTTGGCAGCGTCGTCGCTCACGACCACTAGGGGCTTTCCCGACAGCGACTCGCATCGCATCACCTCGGCCCACCAGAGGTAATCGCCCCCCGCCTTGTCCTTGAAGCCGGGCGCAAGGCCAGCACCTCGACGCCGGTCCGCCTCAAGGACATCCTTCCCGTGCACCTGGTCATCCGGTGGTGGAGCGACTTTCTCGGTGAGTGCTCTTTCTAGTCGTGCGGTCCACTCGTCTACTTGGCCGACGAGCCTGTCTGCGTCCAGGTCGTACTGGTCGGCTGCATCACTTGACGCGGCTTCGAGCGCGGCGAAGAAGTCTGTGACCGCGGCCTCGAGGGTGCCTACCTCTTCCTGACTCAACGTCCTTCGATCGCGGAGGTTGTTGACGACCTTGCGCACCTTGCTGCGAATGTCATCAATCTCCGTCGCGGCGGCGTCCAACTCGCTACGGCGATCCGCAACCACTCTCACTCGGTTCCGGTTGTACTCCAGCGCGATCTGATGAGGCACGAAGCATCGGTCGGCAATCGCTTCGATGACGCCGAGCAACTCTTCACGCGCGGTTGGGGAGTACCGCATCACGTGGAGTAGAACGTTGGCATCCAGCACGATGAGACCTTCCTCGAATGCTCGCGTCTCACGCTCCGCCGTGGGCCGATAGAACTGGTCGAACCCATCGGTCAGATTCGCGGTCATAGCGCCGTTCCTCTCCTCAGCGTCGAGGCGTCGACCTCATGTCCGATGGTCTCGGCCTGCTTCAAGATCAACTCGGTGGCGTCGGGGGTCTTGTCGGGTGGGTACCCGTGCTTCAGCAGTAGCCGCTTGATCGTGGTGCGCAACTTGGCGCGGACCTGCTCCTTGACGCTCCAGTCGGTCTTGGCGTCGCGGCGCACGATGTCGGTGAGTTCGTGGGCGATCTTCTTCAGTGTCTCGTCCTGCATCGCCTCGCGGGCGGACTCGTTATCTCGGAGCGCGTCGTAGAAGGCGAGTTCGTTGTCGGTCAGGCCAGTCTCGCGACCGCGTTCCTGCTCGGCCTTCAGCGCCTGGGCGAGGCGAACCAGTTCGGCTACGACCGCAGCGGTGTCGAGGCTGCGATTCTGGTAGCGCAGCAGCGAGGCGTTGAGCATCTCGGAGAACTGCTTGCCCTTGACGAGGTTGCGCCCCGCGATGGCTCTGATCTCGGCGTTCAGTAGTCGCTTCAGGGCTTCCATTTGGATGTTGGGGCGGTCGGACTCGCTGATCTTCTTCACGAACGCGTCGTCGATCAGCGAAATGTCTGGATTGGCGATCCCTGCCTCGGCGTAGATGTCCACCACGCCGGTGCCGGTCATGTTCTCGGACACGATCTGCCGGATCGCCGTATCCAACTCAGCCCCGGCATCCGTAGCACCCCGGCCCGCACCCTCGATCTTGGCGATGGCGGCACGCACCGCGTCGAAGAACGCCACGTCATCACGGATAGCCGTGGCTGCGTCAGATGCCGGTACGAGAGAGAAGAACGACCTCAGGCGCGCCACGTGGGCGACGAACCGCTGCTTGACCGTCAGTTCCTTGCGCTTCTCGGTCTCGTCGCCGTCGAGCCCCTCGAAGGCGTCCTCGGCGTGTTCCTGCTCCAGCAGCCATTCGACCGTCGCCATGACGGCGTTGATGTACGCCTTGGGGGTCTTCTCCGCGACGAGGGGCCGCCAGTCGAAGCCGGACAGGATTAAGCACACGATGTCGTGCTCGTTCTCCATCTCCGGGATCGCAGTTGCCTCAATGTCGGCACCCACCTGGGCGTTGTCGCGGTCACGCTGCGTGTAGTCGCCCAGGGCCGTCTTCAGGTCCTCCGCGATGCCGATGTAGTCCACGATCAGGCCAGCAGGCTTGTCGCGGAAGGTCCGGTTGACCCGGGTGATCGCCTGCATGAGAGAGACGCCGCGCATCGGCTTGTCCACATACATGGTCGTCATGGCGGGCGAATCGAAACCGGTCAGCCACATGTCCCGCACGATCACCACGTCAAGCGCGTCGTCGGGGTCCGAGGCCCGAGCCTTCAGGGCGCGCATCTGGGCCTTGTTCCGGATGTGGTCCTGCCAGTGCTCCGGATCGGTGGCAGAGCCAGTCATGACGACCTTCATTCTCCCAGTGGCGTCGTCGTCGGTGGCCCAGTCGGGTCGAAGCGAAGCGATCTTGTCGTGCAGATCGACGGCGATGCGCCGCGACATCGTGACGATCATGCACTTGGCCTCGGGCATGACCTCCTTGCGCTTGTCCCAGTGGGCCACGATGTCTGCGGCCAACTCGGTCAGCCGTTCATCTGAGCCAACGATGGCTTCGACCCGAGACCAGCGAGACTTCAACCGATCCTGAGCCTCGTCCTCGCTGCCCGAGACGGCCTCGGTGAAGGCGTTGTCGATCTGGGCGAGTGCGTCCTCCGGCAGGCGCACCTTCGCCAGGCGAGCCTCGTACAGGACCTTGACCGTCGCCCCGTCCTCGACTGCCTGCGTGAGGTCGTAGGTGTCGATCACGTCTCCGAAGACCGCTGTCGTGGAGCGGTCCTTGGCCTCGATGGGCGTGCCGGTGAAGCCGATGAAGGTGGCGTTCGGCAGACCGTCGCGTAGGTGGCGGGCGAACCCGTCGATGAAGTCGTAGTTGGAGCGATGGGCCTCATCGACCATCACGACGATGTTCATCCGCTCGGACAGCGTGGGAAACGCGATTCCGGCGTCTCGTTCGTCCTTGGACAGGCCGAACTTCTGGATCGTGGTGAACACGATCCCGCCCGACTGTCGCCCGGACAGGAGGGTCTTCAACTCGGCTCGGGTCTCCGCCTGGATAGGGGCCTCGGGCAACGGTGCGCCGATCTTGGTGGCGGCGAAGGTGTCCTCGAACAACTGGTGGTCGAGGTCGTTGCGGTCGGTGAGCACCAGGAGGGTCGGGTTGTCCATGGCAGGGTGGCGCATCAGCGCACCCGCAGTCCAGGCCATCTCGAATGACTTTCCGGACCCTTGGGTGTGCCAGACGATCCCGGCTCGGCCATCGTTCTCCACCGCTTCGATGGTCTGGTGGACGGCCTTCCGGACGGCCCAGTACTGGTGGTATTTCGCGCCGATCTTGGTCATCTTTGCGCCGTCGCCGGAGTACGCGAGGAAGTTGCGCGTCCAGTCCAGGAACACCTCGGGGTTGAGGAAGCCCGCGACGATGACTTCGATCTCCGGGCGGTACTTGGTGGCGAGGTTCTGCCCGTCGGTGGTCTTCCACGCCTGGAAGTGGTTGGCCTGCGCGGTCAGCGTGCCCATCCGAGCCAGCAACCCATCGGAGATGACGACACCCGCATTCCAGGTGAACAGGTCGGGAATCTGGGCCTTGTAGGTCTGAATCTGGGCGTACGCGCTGGTAATCGTTGCGTTCTGCGCCCCGGGCTTCTTCAACTCCAGCAGGCCGAGGGGAAGCCCGTTGACGAACAGCACCACATCGGGGCGGCGCTCCTTCTTCGGCCCCTGGATGGTGAACTGGTTGACCGCGATCAAGTTGTTGCTGAGCGGGTCGGCCCAGTCAATCAGCCGCGCGCGGACGTTCCGCAACACGCCTTCGTCGTCGCGGTACTCCACCGGGACGCCTTGGGTCAGCAGTTCGTACGCACGCCAGTTCTCCGACTGGATCACGGATGATTCCGGTCGGACGGCAGTCTTGATCGCCTCCTCGACCGCATCGTCTGGGACGTTCGGATTCAGCCGATAGATGGCGTCCCGGAGGCGTCTTTCGAGGACAACCTCGCGGTAGTCGGAGCGCTCGGCATCGAGCATGCCCGGGGCAATGTCCGGCCCATGAACGGTCCGCCAACCCTGCTCCGCAAGCATCTCCAGCACCCAGGTCTCAAACTCCGCCTCCGCGACACTCATAAGACCGTTGCCTCCGCGTCACGCACGCGCACCTTGCCCGACATCAGGAGCGGCAGCAGTTCATCGCGTTGACTGCTCACAGCGGCGGCCTCCCGCCGCAGTTCCACTGCCGAACGCACGCAAGTCTGGATCGTCGCGACCTCCCGCCTGGATAGTTCCTTCGGGTCGGGCACCTCGAAGGTCGGGATTGCAGCCTTGTCTACTCGTTGACGACTGTTCGTCGTTCCTCCGACTGAGCCGCGCATCTGGTCCCAAAACTCTCGACTACTCGCGAAAGCCCAGAGGACCTCGGTGGGCAACTCCTTAGTACCTCGGACCACAGCGAACTCGGGGGAGCAGACGGCGCGCACTTCGACGTCCGGATAGACCATCCAAGTGCGCTCGCTCGTCGGGTTCAGCCTCGAAATAAGCACCGAGTCGGCGTCTAGCATCTGTTTGCCGGACAAGATCGACTCGCTGGGCTCACGGGAAGCGAGGTAGCCAGCGTCGTAGGCCGGGATCGAATAATGGTCGACAAACCCTTCTGGGCGTCGCTGCACAAGGCGGGGCACGTCTGCGACATCGACTAGAGGAACCCGGCCCAGTGGGCGGGATGACAGCGCTCGGGCCAAGTTCTCCAGGTCCGTAGCCAGGCGGCGGTTCGTCTCGATGAGGTCATCGAAGGCCCCGAGCATCCCCGCGATCCGCTCCCGCTCAGCCTTCGGAGGGCAGAGGAAGTCAACCTCGGACAACTGACCCCGGCTGAGGTTCGGGAAAGTCGATCCCGTCGCTTGCTGCAATAGGCCCGCAAGCCTCAGGTCGATGACGGCACGCGCGAAGCGGGTGTCAGAGGGGTTCTTCCCCCGAATGGAGGCGATGCCGCGACCGATTGCATACTTCTGATCAGCCCAGTTCATCCGCCCAGTGGTGCTGCCGCGGACGCAGAAGAGTAGGTCTCCCGCCTCGGCCTCCTTCGACCAATGACTAGCCCACTGCACCGGAACCGGATGGCGCGGCCCAAACTCCGTAGGTCCGTTGAGGAGTGGGAGGCCATCGGCGTTGCGATTCACTGCTGCGCCAGCCGGCGACTGACCCATAGTGATCGAGCAGAACTCACCGAGCGACGTCAGCACCCAATCCACCATCATTCGACCGTCAGCGCGTCTAGTGCAACCTCAATATCCCCCTGAAGCGTCGCCCGCTGCGCAAACCCTTCGCGAATCTCATCACTGAGCCGAGCGATCTTCTCCTCGATGGGTTCGCCGTCGTCCTCGGCTTCCTCCGTGCCGACGTAGCGCCCGGGGCTGAGCGCGTAGCCCGCGTCCGCAACATGCTGCTTCGTCACCGAAGCGCAGAAGCCAGGCACGTCCTCGTAGGGGGGCAGGTCGGGGTCACCGCGCCAAGCGTTGTAGGTGTCAGCGATTCGAGCGGTGTCCTCGGGTGAGAGGGTGCGGTGAGTGCGGTTCTCCATGTAGCCGAGGTCGCGGGCGTCGATGAACAGCACCTCGCCGAACCGGGGCCGCCGAATCTGACCGCTCTTGGTCTTCTTGCCGGACTTGTCCTTGGTGCAGAGCCACAGGGACACGGGAATCTGCACGCCGTAGAACAACTGCGAAGGCATCGCGACGACGCACTCCACCACGTCGGCATCGACCATCCGCTGCCTGATCTCGCCCTGGCCCGACGAGTTCACCGTGAGCGACCCGTTGGCGAGGACCACGCCCATCGTTCCGGTCGGTGACAGGTGGGCGAGCATGGTCTGGAGCCAGGCGTAGTTCGCATTGCCTGGCGGCGGGGTGCCGTACACCCAACGTGGGTCGTCGGCCAGCCGTTCGCCACCCCAGGTGGAGATGTTGAACGGCGGGTTGGCCATGATGAAGTCGGCGCGCAGGTCCGGGTGCTGGTCGTCGTGGAACGAGTCGGCCCACTCCGCGCCGAGGTTGGCCTCGATGCCGCGAATGGCGAGGTTCATCTTCGCGAGCCGCCACGTGGTGGGGTTGCTCTCCTGGCCGAACACGGAGATGTCATTGCGGTTGCCGCCGTGGGTCTCCACGAAGTGCTCGGCCTGCACGAACATGCCGCCCGAGCCGCAGCACGGGTCGAACACCCTGCCGTTGTACGGGCGCAGCATGTCGGCCAGCAACGACACGACCGACCGGGGCGTGTAGAACTCGCCCGCGTTCTTGCCTTCGTTGGAGGCAAACTGAGCGAGGAAGTACTCATACACCCGGCCCAGCACATCCAAACCCGAGTGCTCGGCGGCGGCGAGGTCGTCCCGGGAGAAGGTGTCGATCAGCCCGCCCAGCGTGGCGGCAGTGAGTTCGCGGCGCGCGTAGTTCTTCGGGAGAACGCCCTTCAGCGACGGGTTCTCCTTTTCGATCGCTTCCATCGCCCCGTCGATGCGCTGCCCGATGTCAGTCTGCTTCGCCACCTTGCGCAGATCAGACCAGCGGTGACCAGCGGGCACCCAGAAGACGCCTTCTGCGGTGTACTCGTCGCGGTCCTCTAGAACGGCTTGCCGCGCGTCCTCGGTCGGCATGAAGTAGTCGCTCGACTCGTCGTTAACCAACTTCGCGAGCCGCTGCTGACGGAACTCGAACTTGTCCGAGACGTACTTCAGGAAGAGCAGGCCGAGAACCACATGCTTGTACTCGGCTGCATCCATCGACGAGCGAAGCCGGTTGGCTGACTCCCAGAGCGCGTCTTCCAGTCCGAGCGCGCTCGTCTTCGTTCCTCGTGCTGCCACCGGGTCTCCTGCCGCGCCATCGCCCCCGATGAACGCGGGGACCGTCAAACTTGTGACTGATGGTATGGGCTGGGGTGCTTCGGTGAGATGCCTAGTCCTCCGTGTCGCTCAGGTCTCCCGCCAGCCGTGGCACCACGCCGCCACGGGCAAAGCCCTCGTAGGTCCTGATCTCCGGCATCGGCGCGACCTCGGCAGCCACAGCGTCTTCGGCGTCTTCCCGTTCGATCTCTGCTTCAAGCCGAGCCAGCCAAGGAGGCAGCGGCTGACCGTCAGTCGTCATCGACGGGAAGCCTGTAAGACGCAAGGAACTGGCGGGCGACGCGAGGGTCGCGGCCCTGCGGGATTGCGTGCATTGCCTCGGTGCGGGCGTCCCAGTAGTCACTGAACTCATCCAGCACCACGCCGACTGCACGCCTCACGTTCTCGCGTGTGCCGAGGATCGCGAAGAGGATCAGGCCGGGAAGCCAGCCGCCAAGGATGCCAGCGAACAGGCCGGTGACCCCGCCACCGACGACGGCCAGGGCCACCGGGTGTTCCGGGTCGTTCGCGGCCACCGTCGCCAGCACGCTGCCGAGCAGGATCAGCAGGAAGATGCCGAGCGATCCAATCGCCCAGCAGCGCAGGAAGATCGCAACCTTGCCGCAAGGGCGAGAACCCGTGGGCGGCAGGTATGGCTGAACATCTGGTAGGTAGCCGTGCCTGGCGAGGAACGCGAGATCAGCGTCGATCTGCTCATTCATCCGCCGAGCCGTGCGGACGACGCCGAGCCCCTGTCCGACCGCACCGCCGACGAGCGCCGCGCCTCCCGCACCGAGGGCTGCCTTGGTGGAGGTCTGCATCAGGATCGCCTCGCCTCGATCACCAACGGCTCGCCGTTCGCGTCGGTGCCGGTGATCGTCAGAGCCTTCTTCGCCTTATCCCAGTTCAGGGAAATCGACAGGCTGGCTGCGGACGAGGTGGCCGTACCTTTCCAGGTCCAGGGCACGGTCGAGGGCAGCGCGTCACCGACTTCCTCGGGGACGCCGGTCGCAGTGCCGAGGGAGTCGTCGCCCTTCCAGTTGACGATCTGGAGAGTTCCGCCCGCGTACTGCCAGGTGCCGGAGCCGCCCTTCTGCTCCTCGCTCATCGGGCCGTCTGGCACGCGCCAGGTGCCGTCCTTGATCTCGACAACGAACGACTCACGCTCCGTGTCCAAAGGGAACGACACCGCCCACGACCCTTGCAGAAACGCGCTCAGTGTCTGCGCCGCGACCGACGAACCACCAGACGGTCTGTCCGCCTCCTCGCCACAGGCGCTGAGCGCCGCGACACTCGCCGCGCCGAGCACCCCCAACCCCAGGCACCTCAGGGCCTCTCTTCGTCCCACAGTCCTTGTCAGCAAACGAATCTGGCTCATTCGAGACGCTCCCGGTCGTCGGTCGTTAAGGACCCTTAGTGAAGCACCTTGCACCATCTAGTGCAAGGTCATGCACTGCGCCAACTATGACGGTCCCGGTGCAGTAAGAGGGTGAAAACCGACCTCCCGCCAGACCCTGATCTCACGCGACTTCGCGAGGTGTTCAACCGGCTCAGACACGAGTCCAGGCAGAGTTACGACGACCTCGCACAGGCGAGCGGGCTTAGCCGACGAACGCTGATCAACATCGGCACGGGAGCGACTCAGGGCGATCTACGGACTTGGCTGATCCTGTCTCGCACCTGGGGCCAGAGCATGGACGAACTCCTTGCCTCGGTTTGGGAGTGACGGTCCGCGCGACCGGCATCGCCTGACCGGGCGGGACGAGTGGACGACTGCCGTCGCGCAGCAGAGGGTGGAGCCCATCGACCTGACCGACGCCCTGGCTGTCGCCTTCACCGCAGCACTCCTTGACGCCATGGGTGATCCGGAAACACTGTCCTTCAACGCGGGCGAAGACGCGGGAGGTCATCGACGCGCGGCGTACGAAGTGCTGGCAACAGAACTCGGCATGGGGCGGGAGCGCCTCCGCCTCACGCTTCAGGGTGCGCGCTGGGTGACTCTGCCAGAGATCAGCGACGCGTTGGCCAGTCCTCGCATCGGGCCGGTCCTTCAACGCCGCCTCACCGAGTCCTTGCAACCAGAGGTGCTACGCAAGGACCGGGATTCCGGTCGAGAGGCAGGGTCGGAGCAGGGTTCGGGTGAAGGTTGGGTGCCCGCGAAACCCGCAGCCCACCGGAAGGAGCCTGACATGGACGAGATCGCGCAGATCGAGTCGCGCATCCGCGCCGATGTCGTGACGCTCGACCGGATCATCCAGGCAGCAGCCAGGCGTGGGCGTACGGCTCCGACCACCACTGACTGGGCTGCGATCCGTCGCACTCTCGGCACGGCGCGCGCGCCACGAAACACCCGACCCGGCGACGGCATGGCCGCGAGGGTGCGGAGCGCAGGCGTAGCCAATCTCGCAGACCTGCTGCGCTCGCATCTGCACGGCGGGAAGACAGTCCAGACGTACGCCGTCCGTGCTGCTGTCCAGCGCCAGTACCCCCAGATCACCGCCGACCAGGTCGACGCCGCCTTCGCCAGGCTTTACAGGCGAGGCGAAGTCGAACGCCTGAGTCGCGGCGTGTATCGCGCGACGGCCCTCCCGAAGCGACCGGGGGGCTGATCGAACGATGCTGACGCGCCCTCCGGCGCGGACAAAAGAGAAGGCCCCCACCAGCGGTGAGAGCCGTCCCCAAGGTCTTGGAACCACCTCTGAGGATATGGCACCGCCGAGCGCTGGCCAAGGGCTTCGCTCAGCCTGTCCCGTGCCCATCCTTGCTCGCCCGGACCTCGGGTCCAGGCCACAGATCGACGCCCAACGCATCCTCCAGTCGGGCAATGGCCCCAAAAGCCGGAAGTACTTCACCGATCAGGGTCCGCTCGATGGTCTTGCGCGACACACCGCTGGAGCGCCCGAGCGAGTTCGGGTTGAGGTCCTGGAGTGCCATGGCGTCTCGAAGGCGGCGGGCGAACACGATCCCGTAGCGCGCGGACGGAGGAGCAGTCTTAACCAGCCTGGCGTCCGGCCACGACCCGGATGCCACGTACGAGCGCGGCATCTCATCACCACCGGACCTAGGCACGTCGTGAGCGTAACGAGTTCTTGCGCGGTCTGGTTTGGGTGCTACGGTAAGTGGACTTTAAAGACCACTCCGGAGAAGCCATGCCACGTCAGCACCTCGTCATTCAGGGCCGTGTCGTGACGACCGTGCCCGAGGTGCTGGCTACTTACCGCCCGACCCCGGCGCGGATCACTGGCGACCAGTGGCGACGGATCAGGCCGTTGGTCACCGAGGCCGTCGCCGCGACCGGCTATGACTCCATCCACGGTGCGCACTTCGCGCTCCGGGTGGTGTCAGGCTTCGTCTCGTGGGCTGAGGATGACGGTGTTGCGCTCGACCCGGAGGCGATCTTCCAGCCGGAGCGTGCCGAGCGGTTCATCGGCGGCGCACGCGCCGGAGCCACCCGGCGCACCCGCGCCAACGAGCGGTCGGTGCTGCGCAGGGTCGGTCGCGCGGCCACTACCAAGGCCCCCTGGCCTGGGGAACCGCAACCATTCCAGGGGCATGTCCACCTGAAGCCGCCATACACGCCCGCCGAAGTCACCGGCTTCTGGGAAGCCGCCGCACAGCAAGCAACCGAACATCGCCAGCGGGTCATGAGCGCGATGCTGCTGCTCGGGCTGGGAGCAGGGCTGAAGCCACGTGAGGTGCTCGACTGCACCGCCTCCGATGTGCAGTGCGAGAGATCAAGCGGGCTCACCGCGATCTTCCTCGAAGACCGAACCGTGCCGGTGCTCGACATCTACGCCGAGCGCCTGCGTGCCCTCTGCCGCGCCCATCCCATCGGCCCGCTGATCGGTCAGTGGAATCGCAGCAGGCGAGACCCGTTCACCGGTCTTCGTCGCGGGATCGAGATTCCGTCGCACCTGCCGACGCTCACCGCACCGCGCCTTCGGACGACATGGATGGCGACGGTGCTCACCCATGACCTGCGTGTCAGCGAGTTCATGGTCATCGCGGGGACCGTCTCATCCAAGTCCTTGGAGGTCATCGCCCCCTACGTCGAGGGCCGGTGGACTGGCAATGAGTACATGCACAAGGCGGCAGGTCGATGATCACCGAGCGCTGCGTCAGTGCAGAGACGTTCGTGCGGGGACTGGCCGTCGTCAACGCGAGCGGCGTCGAGCCTGTCATCCAGGCGGAGATGACCTCCCGTACTGGGCGTCGGCGCGTCCAGCCGTGGAGAGCGATTCTCACCGTCCTAGCGATCACCGCATTGGAAGGCAACGGCTCACTGCTGCTGTCCCGCGCTATGGGTGTGGCTGAGCGTCTGAGCGACGCCCAGCGTGCAAGCCTCTCCATGACGAAGCCGATGACCTACGCCCAGATCGAGTCAGCCGTGGCCGACCTTGATGTCGCGATGACAGAGCGGGTGCACCCGTTGACCGGCGAGGTTCTGCCGCCCCGACTGAGTATCGACCTCACCGCGTTCATGACACGAGTGGCAACCGGACTGATCCCAGCCCAGATCACGCGAACGAGCACCCTGTCGCTGGACTCCACCGACTACGAGACGCACTATCGACGCCGTTCGTGGAAGCACCACATGAAGCCCGATGTCGCGGCTACTGCCCTTCCCGAGGATGATTTCGAACCAGCCAAACCCACCGTGAACGAACCCGGCTGGCCGCGTGCAGGCGACGACGGTCGGCTCCAGCACAGTGTCGATCCCGACGCCCGCGACGGCTACCGCGCTGGTAAGAACAAGTCCCGCAAGGGAGTCTTCGTGGGGTGGGACCTCCACTTGGCCGTGGACACACCTGCGCTCGGTGAGCGCGGATGCCCGCCGCTGGTACGAGCCGCGTCCCTCGCACCAGCAGGCTCCGACAAGGCGACGGCTGGCCGCGCCGTCCTTGACGCCCTCGACGGCGGACCAGCGTGCACCACTCTGCTCGCGGATCGCGGATACACCTACCTGGACAGCCAGCGCTGGGCGCTGCCGATCCACCGCCTGGGCATCGACCAGGTGATCGACCTGCACACCTCACAACGCAAGACCCGACCTGGCCCGATCCCCGGCACCTTCTATCTCGACGGCGGACTGTTCGTCACCCACCTGCCGAAGAGGCTGCACAAACTGTCCGCCTTCTCGCTCGGCATGACAGCGGAGCAGACCGACACACTGTGCGCCACCTACGACGAACGCGCCCCCTACGCCTTCACCCCACTGGGCAAGCCCGACCGTGAACGGGGCACCCAGCGTTATCGAGGCCCAGCACTGACCGGTCGAGTGCGCTGCCCCAACACACCCGCGTCAATGCGACTCGACCCGGCCAAGCGACCGACCACCCCATGCGTCGAGGGCGAGCCGTGTGCATGCGGGACGACCGTGACTCTCGGACCCGAGGACTACTCCGCCACCCGCCAACGCCTGCTCTACGGAACGACAGCCTGGAAAGCGTCCTACGGACGACGCTCCGCCGTCGAGTCCGCCAACGCCAACCTCAAGGTCCACCACGCCGAACTACGGCGCGGCAGCACCAGAGTCATGGGAACCCGTCGCACCGGCATCCTGCTCGCGTTCATCCTGGCGGCGGTGAACGCCTCGGTCCTGCTCTCGCGTTACGGCTACGACCTCGCCGCGCCGACTGACGCCAGCGAGCCGCTCACGCCCAAGCCCACACCCCGACCGGCGCGGCACCGCCGCCGAGACTTCGCCCGTCGTCCCAAACGGCGCAAGCAACCCCCGGGACGAGCGCCGACCAGATCGACTTCACCGGCCCGACCGGACTCCTTCGAACCCATCACCTGACACTTCCCGCGATAGCCCCTGCCCGGACGCACCCGGCAGGGGCATTTTCGTGCCCGGAGTGACTCCACCGGACACTTCCGGAGCCTCACGACGGCGACTACTGCCCACCTGCACACCAATGCGAAAACTCCCGGCCAGGACGAGCCTGACCGGGAGTTTCGTGAACCTACAGGCAGTTCTTTCGTGAACTACCCAGTGTGCGCAAGGGGGGATTTGAACCCCCACGCCCGTAAGGACACTGCCACCTGAAGACAGCGCGTCTGCCGTTCCGCCACTTGCGCGTAGCCGTCATAGTGTGCGGCATGGCTCGGTCGGAGGGCAAACCGGATCCGCCGCTGCTACCCTCGCGGGCGCGTTGTTCCCCGCCGGTAACTGTGTGAAACTCGCGGCTAACCCGCTGCACCACCTCGGCGCGCGCAGTTGAGAGGCCCGCCATGGCAAACCCCCCGGCTGACTGGTATCCCGATCCCGGTCAGGCGAACCGTCTCCGCTACTGGGACGGTATGCAGTGGACCACCCACGTCGTTGACGCCCCCGCACCGTCGCCCCGCCGACCCGCACCGGCGGATGCGGCGCGGGCATCGGCATACTCCAGCTCCTCGAATCACACGACGAACCCAGCCCTGACCGCCGCCCGGAAGCCGTGGTCGCGGAAGCGCAAGTGGGTGGCCGGCGGCCTGGCGAGCGTCTTCGCAATCGGCATACTGGGCAACGCATTTGGCGAGGATGAGACAGCGAAGCCCGTGGCACAACCCGTCACCACAACGGCAAAGCCCGCGGCCCCGACGAGCACCGCGACGGCGGCGCCCGCGCCGACGCCCTCGGAAACGGCGACATCATCAGCGACGACCGATGACGGGCCGACGATGTACCACGTCAGCGGAGTCATCGACGGCGACACCATCAAGGTCCGCATCAACGGCACCAGCTACCGCGTGCGCATCCTGGGCATCGACGCGCCGGAGCTCAGCACGCGCGAATGTCAGGCGCAGGGCGCCGCAAGCCGTATGCAGTCGCTCGTCCAGAGCAAGTCGGTGTCCCTGCGCCGCGATCCGAAGCAGCCGGACAAGGATCAGTACGGCCGGTTCATCCGCCACGTCGTGCTCGCCGACGGCACGTATGCGGCCCAGTCGCTGCTGCAGGACGGGCTCGCGCGCGAGTACGTGCCGCGCGGTAGTTACGCGAAGCGCGACGACTTCCTCGCCGCCGAGCGCTCGGCGAAGAAGTCCAAGCTGGGCATCTGGAGCGTCGCCTGCAATCCCGCGCCCAAGCCGACCGTGGCCGCGCCGCTCGTCAACCCGCCCGCCCCGACCAAGCCGGCGCCGTCCACGCCACGGCCGACGACGCCGCAACCGAAGTCGAACACCTGCAATATCAAGGGCAATATCGCCAGGGACGGCGAGAAGATCTATCACGTTCCAGGACAGCGCTATTACGACGATGCGGAGATCGACCCGAGCAAGGGCGAGCGGTGGTTCTGCTCCGAATCCGAGGCCGTCGCGGCCGGGTGGCGCAAGGCGAAGGTGTAGCGCGGCATACGCACCCGCGGGGGGCTTGGTCAGCAGACCCCGTCGTCAGCTGCGACGGACGCTGCGGATGAAGGCGACGACGAAGACCAGAGCGATGGCGAGCGCCGAGATGGCGACGGTTCGGGGAGCGTCGGTTCGGCCATACTCGAAGGCCGGGCGCGGCATCAGGTGGGTCGGGTCGGCGGGGTCGTAGACGAAGGGCGCACCGACCGTCGCGACGACGCCCGGCGAGTTGGCGCCGGCATAGCGCGCGGTGATCCGCTCGCCGCCGACCTCGATCGTGACGCGTTGATAGCAGCCACGGCCCGAGCACGGGACGAACCCGACCGCCGCCGCCTCCGCGGGCCGATCCGGGAGGCTGTGCGCCCCGAGCGCGGCCGCGCCGGCGATGCTGCCGAGGGCGCCGGCGATGAGGAGGATGACGATGCTGAGGGCGACGAGCAGCATATTGTGCGTCGGCTCGCCGTTCGCCAGGCTTCCGCGGGCCCAGATCGGGGGGCGCCACCAGAGGTATGCCAGCAGCGCCACCCCCGGCGCCACGCCGACATATGCCGGTATGGTCTTGTCCGCCCACGGCGGGACGATCCTGGTCGTGTAGGCGAGCGCTGCCAGCGTCCCGAGGGCGGCATAGCCCACCGCGGCCCCGCGTCCGAGGCGGTCCGAGCGTCGCATGGGGCGATCCTGTCAGGCCCGGCCTGTGGATAAGTCGTCCTTCCGGTGGCGGAAACGCGCGTTGTCGGTGAAGGTGTAGGTCGAACGTTGCGTGGCGGGCCCGGGAGCCCGCGACTCGGAGGGACCCTTGATGATGCGTATGACGCCCACCCCCCCGGCCCGTGCGGCCGCCGTGGCCGCGCTCGCTGCCGGCCTGGTGGCCGGCTGCAATAGCAGCGACGATCCCAGCACGACCACGTCCCCCTCGAGTTCGACGACGTCGTCGACAACCAGCAGCACTACGTCGTCGTCCAGCAGCACGTCGTCGTCCAGCTCCACCACGTCCGCGTACGTCCCCGTCAAGCCCACCTTCCCGCCTGCGGCGAAGAAGCAAACGGACGCCGGGGCGGTGGCCTTCGTCGAGTACTACTGGGCGGCGACCAACTACGCCCTGACAAAGCCTGATCCCGACCTGCTGGTCGGACTGTCAGCCCCGTCGTGCGATGCGTGTGAAGCGACCGTGACCGGTGCGCGCGAGCTCGTTGCCGATAACCACAGGTATACGAACAGCACCTTGACCGTAGAAAGTACGGAGTTCATTTTCAACAGCAAGGGAAGCGCTGCAATTCTCACTCGCGTGGACTTCCTCCCCACAACTGTCGTGGACGAGAAGGGCAAGGTGCTGCAGTCCCTGCCGCGGGAGTTGGCGACGCGCGTAGTCAACCTCAAGTGGACCGACCAGTGGCAGGTAGATTCCGTTGCGGCGGGCTAGCGGAGTTTTCGCGGCTTGGGTGATCTTCGTTCTTGGCGTCGTCATTCCTGAAACGGCACGGGCTGAGGATTGCCTTCCGCCGCGTTGCACCGAGACCGACACCGGGGCGATCACAGCGACTGCCCTGATTTCGATGGGCAGCGGCGGCGGGGGTGTTCAAGGAGCAGCGCCCGGTGTCCGTTACGAATATGAGACGTCGACACACTGCCCTGGCACTAACGCGCATCAGGTCGACCAAGATCAACTTTGCACTAGGGCCCTTACCATGTGCGCTGCAAACTCCCCAGAAAACGGGCTAGGTCCAGCAACGTATGTTTTTCGGCGAATTCGCTCAACATCGATGCCTTGGGACAATATTGGTTGGACGTGTTGGCCACGATTGGTTCCAGGCCCCAGGACACCAACAATGGACATGATCGAAGCGGCCTTTCACCGGACCCCGTTCGCCGAACCGGGGGTGAGCGTTCAACCGGTGAATGGCCGCACCCTGATCAGGCTCGACAACTGGTTCGCGATGGCCTGGAGCGAGGCGGGCTACGAGCCGGAGGAGATCGACACGCTCAACCCGGCAAACTGGTTCGACCTCGAGGTCCGCATCAAGCCGCTCTTCGACTCGGTCACCTACGACTTCGGCGATGGCACCAGCATGGGACCTACCACCAGCCTGGGCGGCACCTACCCCACCGGCGACATCGTCAAGGCCTACACAACATCCGGCACCTACGGTGTCCACGCCGAAACCGTGCTCAAGGGTCAGGTGTCGATCCAAGGATCGGAATGGATCGACATACCCGGACAAGCCGACCTCACCGGACCCACCACCGACCTCGCCGTCCTCACCGCCAAGAACGAGCTGTACCTCCCCGGCAACTGACACCGATTCCCCCGTTCCTCGGCGACAGACCCCCCCGGCCCGGAATCCAGCTGCTGGTCAGGCATGCTCGGGCGATGGGCGAGTACTTGGAGCAGCAGCCGAGCCGCGACGAGATCGACGCGCTGGCCGGGCCGGCCGTGGTGGCCTTCGGCACGAACTGGTGCGGCTCCTGCCTGGGTGCCGAGCGCCATATCAAGCCCGCCCTCGCCGAACACCCCGAGCTCCCGGTCATCTGGGACGAGGACGGCCCAGGTCGCCCGCTGGGCCGGTCGTTCCGCGTGAAGCTGTGGCCCACGCTGATCTTCCTGCGCGACGGGCAGGAACTCGCCCGCGTCGTGCGCCCGACCAACCGGGCGACTCTGGACGACGCGCTTGCCACCATCACCACGCCGACCGCGGACCCGCCCGACTGAACAGCCGCGCCCGCTGGCGCTGTCAGCCGAACCCGTGCTCGGCGAGGGGCGCGAGGAGCTGGCGCTCCTCATACGACAAGTGCGACAGCAGCGCGTCAGTCAGCAGGTCCAGCGCGGCGCTCAGATCGTCCAAGGCCGTGGTGTCGCCGTCTGCGGTGACCACGCACACCAACGCCTCGTCCAGCCGATCAAGCAGGTCGTGGATCACCACGTGCTCCTCCTCCAGCCGGTCGATCACAGGCGCCAGCTCCGGCTCAGCGCGCCGCAGGTGCGGGAAAATGCCGCGGTCCTCCAGCGTGTGGTGGCCGGTCAGGACCCGGCAGTAGGCCGCGCAATAGGCTCCCAGCGTCCAGTTGTTCTGCCGCATCGTCATCGTGTTGATCGCCGACCGGGCCGACCCGACGGTCATCGACCCGCGCCGCACCTGCGCGACGATGTCGCGCACCTGGGTCAGCTCCGCGCGCAGGTGGTCGTGCACGTCGACAAGGTGCTGCGCGGTCGCCTCCTCGTGCGCGGTGTAGTCGCGTTTGCGCATCGCGTATACCGGCCGGTCCCCCTCCTCCCACGCCCGCTCGCTCGCGAGCCGCTCGCCCGAGTCGGGCGTTGCCGCCACTCGGAGACCGGTATGCCGCCCGCCTACCCCCTCCTGCTCGCTCGCGGACGGCGCCGAATCGACTTGTGTGACAACGCTTTCGGGAGTGACGGCCGCGGTAGGAGCAGACTGCATACGGGTGCGCTCGGCCGCCACCAACTCACGCACCCTCGGCGCGACCTCCTGGGCGAACGAGGCGAGCGCCTGGGGATCGTCGCTGCCGAGGAGATAGGTCGACATCCCTTGGGAGAGAGTGAGTTCGGCCAGTTGCTCGGCCCAGTCGGTGGGACTGCCGCGCAGGAAATCCCTTGAGCTGCCGAACGATCCGACGATGTTGTAGGCGCGCCGCACCGACTCCGGCGCCCGGCCGGCGGCGATCGCCGCCTCGTCGATGGCGGCATTCATGGCGGGGAGGGCGGGCGGATCGGCATACCCCATGCTCGGGATCCACACATCGGCGAGGCGGGCGGTGACGCGGAGCATGCGCGGCTTGTAGGCACCGAGCCAGATCGGAATGTCATGTGCTGGAACGGGACCCGCGCGCAAGCCCTGCACTGGATAGTGCTCGCCGGTATGCCGCACCGAACCGCCCCGCCAGAACGCCCTGATCACCTCGATCGCCTCGATGAGTGCGTCGACGGCTTCCTTCGGCGCGCGCCGCGGCCCACCAGCAGCGGCAATGCCGTCCCAGAAGGCGCCCGCGCCGAGACCGAGTTCGGTCCGGCCGTTGGTGAGCAGATCGAGGGTCGCAGCGGCCTTGGCGAGCACGACCGGCGGACGCAGTGGCAGGCTGGTGACATTGGGGCACAAGCGAATCGACGTCGTCCGCGCGCCGATGACCGACAGGAGGGTCCACATATCGGCCTGCTGCGCGGCATACGGGTGATCCTGGATCGTCACCAGCTCGAGCCCGAGCACGTCGGCGAGTTGCGCGTTCTCCAGGAGCTGATCCAGGTGCGCGGCATCGGGCGTCAGGAACGCCCCGAACTCCAGCTCGTGCCCATAATCCATGCTCCCATCATTCCCGCTCCCCGCCGCGCCAGGCGACGACGGCGCCCGCCGATAGGGAGGGTTGTAACCTCAGACCTTTCCGTCCGCCAAGAGGTCGTCGAGGGCGGCATACCCATCGTTGACGCCGGTCTCCATGCCGGAGGCGAGCCAGGCGTCGCGGCCCTCGAACGAGTCGACGAGGGACCAGGCGTGCAGGCGCGTCATACCGTCGCCGAGGTCCTCGAAGACCATGGTCTCCAGCGCGACCTCCTCGGGCATGCCCTCGAAGGTGAAGGTCTGCACGATCCGGGACTCGCTGATCTCGTGGAAGCAGCCGTGGAAGCCGAGTTCGACGCCGTCGGTGCGATCGACATACCGCCAGTTGCCGCCGCTGCGGGCATCCCAGTAGTCGACCTCCATCGTCCGCCGCGCCGGGCCCATCCACAGCGGCACGAGCTCGGGGTCGGTGTGGGCGCGCACGAGTTGCGCGGGGGTGGCGCGGAAGTCGCGGTAGATGTGGATGGCCGGGATGGTGGGGTCGGCTTCGATGCGGGCGGGCTCGCTCATGATGATTTCTCCTGGGGTTGGGGTATGACGTTTCCGTCCTGATCCAGTTGCTCCAGCAAGGCGTCGAGCCGCTGATAGCGCTCCTCCGCCTGCTGCTGATACTTCTCAATCCACTTCGTCATCAGGTCGAAGACCTCCGCTTCGAGGTGCACCGTACGGCGCTGTGCCGCAGCAGTTTTGGTCACCAGGCCGGCGCCCTCGAGCACCTTGAGGTGCTTCGAGATCGCCTGCACGGAGATGTCGTATGGCGCAGCCAGCTCGCCCACCGTCGCGTCACCGACCGCGAGGCGCGCCACGATGTCGCGTCGCGTCGGGTCGGCCAGCGCGCCGAAGACGAGCGTCAGGTGATCCGCCATTTCTCCTCCTCAACCACGTGGTTGATTAACCATGCCACGAGGCTGGCGGGCTTGTCAACCATTCGGTTGATTAAATGGCGTAGGGGCGTTGTCGGTGGGGCGGCATACGCTGCGATGAGCGGCCCCGACAGCGGACCCACAACGCGAAGGAGCGCGACGATGACCGTCTCCGTCAACCCCTACCTGAACTTCGCCGGCAACAGCCGCGAGGCAATGGAGTACTACCAGTCGATCTTCGGCGGCGAGCTGCGAGTCCTGAGCTTCGCCGACTTCGGCATGACCGACATGCCCGCCGACGGCACGATGCATGCCGCCCTCATCGGCCCGCACATCACGATCATGGCCAGCGACGCCATGCCCGGAGCCGAGGCGACGTGGAATGGCACCCGCAACTACATCGCGTTCATGGGCGACGAGCTCGACCTGATGACGGGCTGGTACGACAAGCTCGCCGCGGACGGCAGGGGCGGTCAGCCGCTGGCGGCCCAGGCGTGGGGCGACATCTATGGGGATGTGAAGGACAAGTTCGGCATTGAGTGGATGTTCAACATCAGCCAGAACACCGGCGGCGACCTGCCGAGCTGAGGGGCTGTCGGTGGGCCCTGCAAGGCTTGGTCACATCCCGTTTTCCGAGCCGAGGAGGTCCCCCGATGAGGACGTATGACGTGTGCTTCCCCACCGCGGCTGGCTCGCCGACAGGCGGCGGGCCGGCGCAGGTGGCGGACGGGCCGGCAGTTAGCGGGCCGGCGCGAGCGGCAAATGAGGCGGTGGAGCAGTCCGCCGGTGAGAGCGAGCAGGTGCCGCTCGATGCGGCGGCACTCGGCGACTTCCTGCTCGCCTGGCAGACGCTGATCTATCGCGTAACGCGGGAGGCCGCTGATCTCGCGGACCTCGGCCGGATGGTCCGGCCGATCGAGGCGCTGAGTCAGGTCCGGGCCACGTGGCACTGGCCGGGCGAGATGTGGCTGCACGTCGGTGACCCGACGACTTTGCCGATCGATCCGCTTGAGGGCAAGGTCGATCGCACTATGGCCGGCATCATCGCGGGCCTCGCCGCGAATCGCCGGCCGACGGGAATCACCAACCCCATCGCCGACGCCGTCGACAACCTGATCCGGACGCTGACGCGGCTGGCCCCGGAGGTCATCATCGGATTGCCGGACGGCTCGGCCGCGCGACTGCGGACTTCCCACCTCAGTCGTGAGCCGTGGCGCCAAAGCCGCACCGAACCGGTGCGGACAGCGCTCGTCACGGGTCGGCTGGAGATGGCCGATCTGCATACTGCTCGGTTCCGGGTCCGGGACCGGGAAGGCACTCCGTATGACGTCACGGAGGTCCCCGAACCCGACCAGGCCGCGCGGCTGGTCGGCACCCTGGTCGCAGTCCGCGGAGTGCTTCAGCCGGGGACCGGGACTCAGCACCACCGGATCGAGCAGGGTCGCATCCAACCCGCCGAATCAGCCCGCGCGGGATCGGCGCGGCCGGCGCCGGATCCGCTCGACCTCACCGACGAGCAGTGGCGCCAGTTCCTGGCCGATCACGGCAGCGAGTTCTGACGGCCTCAATCGCGGCCGGTGTGAGCGCGGTCGTCGAGGGGTTGGCCGAACTCCTCGGGCTCAGACCGGCAGAGTGTGAGCCCGGCCGTGGTGACGTCATTGCCCAAAGTCCTGCGGAACGCGGCGGTGAGACCTAGCCTGTCGAAAGAGTGTCCAGGGTCGGACACCGGGACAGGAGGGGTCCATGTCAAAAGTAGCCATCTCACTAACCACTGGTCTCGAGGACGCGGAGAAGGTCACGGTCGCCTTCCTGGTCGCCGTCGGAGCGGCCGAAGGTGGTCGCGACACCTTGATCTTCCTCACCAAGGAGGCCGTTCGGCTCGCAATCGACGGCTTCGCCCGCGCCACCGCCTGCGACGGCTGCCCGCCGCTGACCGACCTGATGGCCCGCTTTGCGGCGGCTGGCGGTCGCTATATCGCCTGCGGAGTCTGCGTGCAGGCTAAGGGGATTGACGCCTCAACGCTGGTCGCCAACGCTGAGGTGGCCGGGACCGTGCAACTCTGGGAGTGGATCGGCGACGGCGCGACCACCTTCAGTTTCTAAGGGTGGCGCCGTGGCCGACATCCCGAACTACGAGCGCACTTTCGCTGGCCGCCCCGACGCATATGCCGCCTGGCGCGCCCTCGCGGCGGCCATCTCCGGCGGCATGGACCATCGCACCTACGAGATCGCCACCGTCGCCGCGGCGCGGGCGCTGCGCAGCACCTACTGCAGCCTCGCGCACGGCGAGGTGCTGCTCGAGAGATATGCCGATCGCGACGGGCTGCGGGCCCTCCTCGCCGCGGCCGACGGAGTGGGCGTCAAGGCGGATGTTCGACGGACCGAGCGCACCACCGGGCCGGATGGCACCGAAGCCGACGGCTCGACATCTTTCGCCACAGCGTCCACCAGCCCGATGGTGACGCCTGACGCCAAAGCGTTGGTCGCCGATCGGGATGCCGCCATCGCGGCCTTCGCGGCCCGCGTGGCCCGGGACGCGCCACATATCGACGACACCGAACGCGAGGCGCTTCGAGCGCACGGACTGAGCGATGCGGACATCTTCGACGTCATCTTGGCCGTGGCGGCCCGCTGCTTCTTCAGCACCGTGCTCGATGCGACGGGCACGCGGGCTGATGCGGCATACCGCGAGCGCCTGCCCGCCGACCTGGTGACCGAGCTGACCTGCGGTCGCGAGCCGTTGTGATCCGCCGTTGAGTACGACGATCGGCGGCGAAGACGCCGCCGATCGTCGTACTGAAGAACCAGCCCGGGGACACGCGCGGCTCGGTGTCACCAGGAGCCGCCGCCACCTCCGCCCCCGCCACCGCCGGAGGAGCCAGAGCCGGAACTGCCGGACGAGGAGGAGTTGCTGACCGAGCTGGAAAGGGAGTCGCCGAAGGAGGAGCCGGTGGGGAAGGAGTCGTAGAAGGACGGCCCGGAATACCACACGGGCGTGGCCGGGATGCGGCCCTCGCGGGCGAGCTCGGCGCATACCTGCTGCCAGCGGTCGGCAAGGCCGAACATGATCGCCCACGGCAGGTAGGCGCTGAAAATGTCCTGGCCCTCCTCGAACTGCAACTGCCCCGCCTCGGCCGTGGCGATATAGCGCTTGAAGCCGACAACCTGGTCGGTCAGCGCTCGCGCCTCCGCCGTCCGATAGCCATAAGCGCGGCGGAAGGCGGCATAGAACAGACCCACCGCAATGAGCCCGCCCGGCAGGAGCCAGATCGCACCCGCCGGCGCGAACTTGATGACCATGACCAGGGTGATCGCCAGGGCCACGAAAGCGCCGAGGACGGCATACAGCCCAGAGCGCGGCGAGCCACCCTTCTCCCGAAAGTCGGTCGCCTGCTTCGAGATGTCCTTGGTCAGGGCGGACGCGGCGGCGGCGAAGCGCTTGGCGTCTTCGGTGTCCGGCTCATCGAGCACCAGGGCACCGCCGTCACCGAGAAGCGCCGTCGCGAAGGCGCGGCGATAGTCATCGGGAGCGGCCGCCAAATCGACGAGTCGCGCGGTGCGCTGCATCCCTGCGGTGGCCTTGAACTTCTTGTCGTTCTGCGGCACCGCATCGATGTGGAGCACGCCGCGATGCGCCAGCTCGGCGAGCGTCGCGGCGGCTCCCCGGGGTGCCGCGCTCGAGGACAGCAGGCGACCACCCACGGCGGGCGGCAGGTCCGGCGGGTTGAAGCGGACCGGGATGGCGTCCTCGTCGATGTCGTCGATGACCACCGGCGCATCCGGGTCGACCACGCCGGGGGGCGTCCCGGCATACCGCCGATCGCGGTTCGCCCGGGTCATCCCGACCGCGGCCAAGATCGACAGCAGGACGGCAAGAAGGCTGCCACCGATCGTCAGCGGACCGAGGTGAGCGCGGCGCAGGAAGGTGCCCGCGGGCTCGATGATCGGCTGCGCGTTGCGCACCGAGTCGGCCGGCAACTGCACCGAAATCGTCACGCCCTCACCCGCCTCGAGCCCCGTAGCGATCGCCTTGGCGCGTCCGCCGTCGATCGTGCCCTCGCACGATTGCGTCGACCCGACCGGCCCCTGGTAACAACTGACCGAGTTGGGCGCTGCTGGCCCCGTGACCTGGACCTCCACGCGATCGAGGTCGGCATCCCAGGCATTGCCCGTGGCATTCCAATAGAGCTCGGGCACGCCACCGACGGTGCGTAGCGCACCCGCGATGGTGTAACGGATCTCGTAGGTCGCGCTGGTTCCGCTGATGGTTTCGTCCGGATCGCCGACCTTCAGCTCGATCCAGTCGTGGCGAAAACCCGAGTGGTGCGTGGACTTCTCGACATCGTCGGGCGCATCGGAGGACCGCACCCGGATGTCCGAGATGTCGTAGCGCACATCCCGGTCGCTGCCGTCGCCGAAAGGCTGCCGGGTGATCAGTTCGCGATAGATCCCGTGCCGCCCACTGGAAGCGAACTCGTACTCGATGTGCTCGGTGACATCGACTCTGCCGTCTGGCCGCACGACATACTCGATCCCGAAAAGCCGGACGTGGTCCCCCACCTCCGCGCTCGCCGGCCCGGCCAGCCCGAGCGTCACGAGGACGGCGAGCAGCACGCCCACCATCCGGCCCATGCGTCCGATCACGTGATCCCCCTTGTGTAGCGGTCGGTCCACGATGTCACGGACGTCGGGGTCGCGCGGCGGGTTCCGGCCGGGCACTCAGCGCACGTTAGTCAACTGTGCATACCTTGCAAAGTGTCCACAGTTGACTAAGTCGTCCTGGGCCCTGTTGCGAAAGTCGTGGACGGGTCCCCGCGAAGTATCGGAGCTGGGTCCCACGCTCTGCGTGGGCGGGACGAGCGTGGGTCCCACGCTCTGCGTGGGCGAACTTCGTGGGGTGTCCTAGCAGAAGTTGGGCAAACCGGCCAGGAAGAGCGCCAGCGCGAGGGCCAGACGCTCGATCTCGGCGGGATCGACGGACTCGTCGGTGGCGTGGATGCGCGAGGCCGGTTCCTCGACGCCGAGCAGCATGATCTCGGCCTGCGGGAGCAGGTCCGCGAGCGCCACCGTGAGGGGGATCGACCCACCTTGACCGGTGGTCACCGGTTCCCGGCCGTATGCCGCCCGCATCGCCTCGCGCATCGCGTCATATGCCGGCCCATCCGTGACCGCCGCGAAGCCGCGTCCCAGCGTCAGCGGCTCGATCTCGACGAGGCCGTATGGCGTGTGCCGCCGCAGGTGCTCGACCAGAAGGTGTTGCGCTGCAGCGGGATCCATCGTTGCCGGCACGCGCAGGTTGACGATCGCCGACGCCTCACCCTGGACCGCGGCCGTGACGCGCGCGGTCGGCGGCGCGTCGATGGCGAGCACGGTCGCCGCCGGCCGCGCCCACAGCAGGTCGCCAATCGCGCCCTCCCCCAATGGCCCCACGCCCGGCAGAAGCGCTGCATCGCTAAGGAACCGCTGCTCGTCGTATGCCGCCCCCTCCCACACCCCACCCGCGTCGAGTCCGTCGATGGTGGTCTCCCCCGACGGCGAGCGCAGCGACGCCAACGTGGTGAGTAGAGCCTGCAGCGCGTCCGGCGCCGCGCCGCCGAACATCCCGGAGTGAGCAGCGTGGTCCATCGTCCGCACAGTGATCCGCACCGAGCCGGTGCCGCGCAGCGAGGTGGTCAGCGTCGGCAGCCCGGCCTCGATATTTCCCGTGTCGGCCATGACAATCACGTCCGCAGACACCAGATCAGGTTGTGCGGCAGCGAGTTTCGCCATCCCGCCCGTGGATTGTTCCTCGGAGCCCTCGATGACGACGGCCACCTCGACCGGCCACGACCCGCAGACCTCGCGCACCGCCGTCAACGCCAACAGCGTCGCCACGAGATTGCCCTTGCAGTCCGCCGCCCCGCGGCCGAAGAGACGACCATCCCGAGCAGTCAGCGTCCACGGATCCGACGTCCACGCCTCCACGTCGCCGACCGGCACGACATCGTGATGGGTGTAGAGCAGCACCCGCGGCGCCCCGGGGAGGGGGACCCGCCCGCATACGGCCAGCGACCCGTCGGAAGCCGGCAGCACCGCGGCCGGCACACCCGCCGCGCGCACCAGGTCGGCAACCAGCTCCGCCGCCCGCACACATTCCGCCGGATCTTCGATACGCGCGTCAAAGACCGAGCGGCACGCGACCAGGCGCGACAGGTCGGCGAGAGCGGACGGCATACCCGCTGACACGGCGGCACTGAGCCGATCCCGCACGGCCGCAAGGTCATTCACGAGCGCGGCCCCTATTCGTAGACATACTTCTGCGGTCCGGGATAGAGCCAGGTCAGCGCCGACTGCAGCCGGTCGCGCCAGTTGTCCCAGTTGTGGCCGTCGCGATTTTCCTCGTATTTCACCGTGATCCCGGCCTCCCGGAAGACCGAGACCATCGAGCGATTCGGCGTGATCAGCGGCTCGTAGATGCCGCACGACATATACATCCGGTCGGTGAAACGGGTCGGCTTCGCGCGATAGCGGTTGACGAATTTCACCACCGGATCGAAATAGGGCCCGCCGCCATGGTCCTGCCCGATGTCGGTGAAGACCAGCGAGGCCGACTGGATGAGCAGCGAGCCAAAGACACCGGGATAGCGGTAAGCCGTCGACACCGACGCGACGCCGCCGAAGCTGGAGCCCATGAGGCAGCGCGACACCGGGCTCTCCATCAGCGGATAGCGCGACTCCAGGTCGGGCAACAGCTCGCGCGCCATGAACCGGGCGTGCGGCGCATAGTTCGGATATTCGCGCAGCCGGTCGCCCGGCGGCACGAAGGCCACGATCATCGGCGCGATGTCCAAGCGGTGAATCAGGTTGTCCAGCACCGTTTTCATGGCCGCGAACTGGACATACTCCGGCCCGTCGTGCACGACGAGCAGCGGATAGCGCAGCACCCGGTTGAAGCGCGCCGGGGTGTAGATGAGCATCCCCTGATCGCGCCGCAGCGCCTTGCTCCGGATGCGATGGTCGGTCAGTTCACCCGGCCGCGCCTCCGGATCGGGCAGCGCCCAGGAGGGCACGTGATAGCCCTCGCCGGCGCACACCGAACTCGAGCCCATCGGCGAATGCGCGACGCGCGGGTTGAGTGGATCGTTGAAGCGTTCGTAGTGCTCGCCGCGGCGAGTTTCCAGTTGGTACTCCACGCGCGAGCCGGCCGGCAGGTCGCAGGTGGCCGCCCACAGATCGGTCCCGGCGAGCTGCTTCATCGGCAGCGGATCGGGCAGGCCGACGACGCGATGCCGCACGAAGACCTCGTCCGCATCCCCGCGGAACAAGAAGGTCGCGTTCTGCCCCTCGATGATCGGCGAGCGGTATTTGTCGACGAACTGGGTGACCAATTCCCCGGACAGATCGCCGCGCTCGCGCAACCGGTTGATGGCCAGTTTGCGCCTCATGCGCTCTCCTCCCCGGATCGCACGAGCCCGTCGGCGCCCACCCGACGCGCCGCGGCCGGGAGTATGCCGTCCGGTCCGATGTCCAGGACCATCCCGTCGTCGAGGAGCACGCACTCGGCCGGCTCAAAGCGCAGCGCCAGCAAACCGAGCCGGTCGACCTCGTCCATCTTCAGCCGCCGCCGGGCGTGCGGGAAGGCGACCACCTGGCGCACCCGCCCCAATCCGGTGTCAAAGAGTTCGGTCTCGCGAGCACCCTGCGGGCCATAGTCATGGAAGATCGCGATCCGTTCGGTCATCGCCATGGCGCCGGCCGACCAGGCGATGACGGGGACCTCCGGCGGCACGGTGACGGCGAACAGGCGCAGCACACTCGTCAGCGTCCGGATATTGCCACCGGGGAAAACCCATGCGACACAGTCATTTTGCAGCGTCCGGATCTCGGCCCGATGCCACGCCACGACCTCACTGGTGTTAACACCGCCCTCAACCTCCAGCTCCTGATAGAGCAGTTCCAGCTCGGCGAGATACCACTCATCGATCGCCCGCACCCCGCCCATCGCGTCCTGCAGAGCGCGGAAGGCCGCGGAGTGCCGGGCCCGCGCCGGGTGCGAGGGGATCTGCCGCTGCACGGCATACAAGCCGGTCATCGCGTGGTCGAGCCGGATCCGGTAAAGGCCCGTCAACTCATCATGGCGATCGCGGAATCGGCTTGCCGCGCGGGCGAATTCGCGATCCTTGGTCAGGACGTCGGTGAGCCGGTGATACAGGCGCAGCCCCCGCATGCGGTGATCCAAGGCGGCATCGAGTTCGGCGATATCGTCCTCGCGCTCCTCCCAGCCG
This sequence comes from Nostocoides veronense, assembly GCF_039531185.1. Classification (NCBI taxonomy): domain Bacteria; kingdom Bacillati; phylum Actinomycetota; class Actinomycetes; order Micrococcales; family Intrasporangiaceae; genus Nostocoides; species Nostocoides veronense. The sequence continues at coordinate 42,782 of NZ_BAAAPO010000025.1, read as the reverse complement.
GCGTTGACGACGGCGAGCGGACCGGTTGTGTCGAGGGAGCGCAAAGCGGAGGTGGCACGGACCGTAAAGCGTTGCGGCCCGAGAAGAATCGTGCGCACGAGTCCGGATCAGCCGGCATACACGTGGATCGTGCGACCCACATCGTCGAGCATCGCGCGCAGCGTGTCGTAGTCCGGATGACGCATCCGCACATAGGCATTCGCCATATAGCCGGCCTCGACGCCTTGCGTCATGTGGCCGACGTGGGGGAAGTGCGTGTCGATGATCCATTCGCCATAGCGACCGAAGATGTCATCAATGCCGGAGTATCCGCTGATGACCCCATCGCGGTCGGGCCGCAGCGCAACGATGCCCGCCGAATAGGGCCGCCCCATCGGCCGCTCAGCCGTCCCGTGCGCCTGGACGTGCGCCCACTCGCGATAGACGTCGACCTCATTGGCCGCAGAGTAGAGATCCCAGGCCCCAACTCCCGGCGGGCGTGCCCCAATCTCACTGAAGCGCAAGCCTTTTGGCCCGTAGAACCACTCCATGTGCGTCGCGGACGTGCCGATATCGAAGGCCTCGATGACCCGCTGGCCGAGCTCGGCGACCTCACCATAGAAGGACGAATCGGCCATCCGGTTCGTCGTGATGAACTGCGGGCTGATCCAGCGGGTGCGCATCGCCTCGAGCACATTGGGGTAGTAGTGCGTGGTCCAGTCGTGCACGACCTGGTTGTCGCGGCAGATCGTGTCGTAGAAGCCCTCGTGCCCCTCGACGAACTCCTCGACAGCGATCGACGTCGCCCCGTGCGCGCCGAAAAGCGTTATGGCGTGGGCGAGTTCGGTGTCATTGTCGACCCGCATGGTGTCCTGCGCCCCAGCGCCGGCGCGCGGCTTCAGGATCAGCGGATAGCCGATCTTTGCGGCGAAATCCCAGATCGCGTCGGCCGTGTCAGCGGCCGTGGAGGCCGCCGTCGGCACCCCCACCTTGCGCAGCGCCTCCTTCATCGACGGCTTGTCGCGGCACAGCCAGGTCGCGTGCACCGACGTCCCCGGAATCCCGGTCGCCTCCCGAACCTGCGCGGCCGCCATCGTGTGCGATTCGATCGTCGCCTCCAGCCGGTCCACCCACAATTTCGACTGGATGAACTTCACGGCGTCGGTCATCTCGCGCACATTCGTGACATTGGAGACCTTGTAATAACCGAGCATCGACTCGCGCACCTCGGGGTCGAGCGACCACTCATCAGACTCGCCGATGCCGATGACATTCGCCCCCACCCCGGCCAGCGCGGTGACGAAGCGGCGCTGGTTGTTCGGGAAGGCCGGTTCGACGAAGACGATATTCATGGCCCCGACCCTAGCCCCCGAGCCGTCGTATGCCGACCCGCCCGCCTCAGTGCGTCCCGAACCGAGCCCCGGCCCAGCACCTCGGCGTATCACCAGCCCGCTCACGCTCTCTATTGGCCAAAGGCCCCAAAGGGACCGGCTTGCCCTGGGAGGCAGAGATGAAGCGCGTGCCCCGCACCCCGCACGAACTCGGCATGGTCGCGCTGCTTGCTCAATTGCGGCGCAATGCTGGGCGCGGGATGGTGGTCGGCCTGTTGGCCCTGCCCCTCCTTGCGGTCCACGCACCCCGGCGTTCGGACTGGATCATCGGCGCGACCCTGGCAGTCACCGCGGCCATCCAGACCGGCCTGGCGATATACAAAGCCGCCCATATCGGCCGACTTGTGGACGCCGAACGCACCACGCCCAGCCGAGCTACTGGCCCCGTGGACGTCTTTGGCCGCGGGTTGTCCTCGGGTGCCCTGGCGGCGATTGCCCTGTCCGTCACCGGCATCGTGCTCGCCGCGTCGGGACTAGCCAATCTCTGGCCACTGCCGCGCGCCTCCAGCATCCTGGACGCCCGCCCGTGGCCGCAGGTCCTCCTCATCGGTCTGCTCCTGGCCGGCATCGGCGGCCTGGGCATCACCCTCGCGACCAGCCGCACGCTGCGGGGTCACACGGGCGCGGAGAGCGCGGACCACGACGTGAGCTTCCTGGCCACCGAGCCGGCCTCCATGCCCGCCCATCTCCCGGAGCCCACGGCCCCGTACGGCCCGTATGCCGGTCTCGCCATCGCCTGCTCGGGTGGCGGCATCCGGGCGGCGGCCTTCTGTCTCGGCGGCCTCCAGCGGCTGATGCGCGGGGGCATCTACGACAAGGCCGACCGGGTCTACGCGATCTCCGGCGGCAGCTATATCGCCACGGCGATGCATCTGGCGCGCCGCAACTCCGACCCCATCCCCGTCGGCGCGCCCGCGCCCTTCGCCCCCGACTCGCCCGAAATGGACTGGGTCCGGCGCCATTCCTCCTGGATCACACCGAACGCGACAACCCGGACCCGCGGAGTCCTCGCCCTGGCCTACGGCATCCTCACCACGCTCGCGCATGTCGCCGCCCTGATCTGGATCGTCACGGCCTATGGCATCTGGACCCTCAGCCGACTGCCCGAGCAGCGGGTGGCGAGCTTCAACCAGACCGTTGCGTCCTTCGATGTCTCCCCCACCTTGGCTGGCATTCTCGCAGGCCTCGCGGGCACGGCGTTGCTCTGGCTGGTCGTATCGAATGCGGTGCTGAAGTATCGACGCAGGCGCCTCGCCACCCTTGCCCCCACGGCCACTCTGCTCTCGCTTGCGGCGGCAATTGCCTTGACCCTCACCGTGATTCCCGCGCTCGTCGTGCTGACGCACAATGCGACGATCAGCAATCAGCCGACGGCCACCATCGCCAAGACCCTGCGCCTGACCGGCCTAGTCCCCCACGACCTCTGCCAGCAAGCCATCCGCGAGGACTTCGTTCGCGAGGCCCAGATCGCGTGGCACCGCGTCGTGAAACCCGCTGAGCAGGAATCGATTCCGTTCTCTTTCGGAGCCTGCGGCGAGAACTACGAGGACGACGCCGCGCTGTATCCCGCGATCGCGGGCGCACCGCTGGCCACGACGACCGGCAGCAAGCACCGGCCCGCGGCGAGCCTGGCAACCCCCGACCCGCCGGACTGCGGGATCGTGACCGGCCCCCTACCGCACTACTGCGATGTCAATCGAGACACCACCGGCGGCTGGGCCACCCGGCTGGCCGGACTCACCGGCGCCCTCACCGCGCTCCTCGCTCTCTGGCGCAAACGCACTCCCGCAGAAGCAAGTTCGCGCACCGACAAGCTCACCGCCTTCATCCACAAGTACATCCTCCCGTGGTCCGCCCTCGCCGTCGCCGTCGCGATCGTCGCGATCGTCGGGATGCGGATGGGCCGGACCCTGAGTGTCGAGATCGGTCGCCTGGACCAGTGGCGGACGTATGCCGTCCCCCTCGGGGTGTATGTCGTGGGTCGCCTCGTCGGCGACGCCACCATCACCTCATTGCACCCGTTCTATCGCGAGCGCCTCGCCGATGCTTTCCTCGTCCGGCGCAATGCCACCGGCGTGGTCGAGCCAATTCCGTTGTGGGACACCCCCATCGACCCTGGCCTGGATGCCGACACAAACACCGACGCCGAGGCCACCGGGCCGCAGTTGTCGATCCTGTGCGCCGCGAATGTTAGCGATCCGGACTTCATACCCACCCAACGCTCGTGCACGACCTTCCGCTTCGAGACCGGGCGGCGCACCCACGGCTCCGAGCGGCCCCGCGCCTATATCGGCGTCACGGACTCCCGACTCCCTCAGGAGGGACGCGGGGCCAATCGCCTGCGTGATGGAGCCCGGCCCATCCCGATTAGCCCCACGGCATACTCCCAAGCCGCGGACCCGGCAGGGCGCGACACCACGCTCGCGTCCGCGATGGCCGCCTCCGGCGCGGCCTTCTCGCCGATCGTCGGGCGCAAGCAGTCGCTCGTCGCGCCCTATCGCATCCTGCTCACGCTGGCCAACGGCCGGCTCGGGGTCTGGCTGCCGAACCCCTATGTCGCACTGGTGAATTCATCGAGTCCTGACGCTCACCCACCCTTGCCCACGTCCGGTTTCCTCGCCACCGCCTGGGAGCGCATCATCCACAAGCCGGGTCCCTTCCGCATCTTCAAGGAAGCCAGCGGCCTGCAGTCGATCACCGACTCGCGCATCTATATCTCCGACGGCGGCCACTTCGACAACACCGGCCTCGTCGAGGCGCTTCGTGACCGGCCTCGCCGGCTGATCCTCTTCGAAGCATCCGCCGATCCGGCCGGCAGCGCCGACGCGTTGACCGATGCGATCACGACAGCCCGGATGGACCTCGGGCTGGTCATCACCGCAGGCAAGGGCGGCGTGGGCCCGATCTGCACACCGGCTCCGACCACCGAGAATCCGCGGCCCCGCGCGGAGCGGGCGTGGGTGCACCTGCAAGCGCGCCGCGAGGGCTACCAGGACGTCTGCACGGACATCTATGTCGTCAAGAATGTGCTCTCCACGGGCGGGGACATCGAGCTCGACGCCTACCAACTCGACCACCCCGACTTCCCCGTCACCGGCACGACGAACCAGTTCTATGGCGAGTACGACTTCGAGGCCTACCGCCAACTCGGCTGGCGCAATACGCACGCCCTCCTGACCGAGGGCGTCCAGCCCGACCAGCTCACCGGCTGAGTCGGGATCGTCCGCATACCGGGATGCAGGGGTCGCGGCAGGCGGCGAGACGTGGTCTGATCACACCCATGACCAACGTCATTGAGACGCGGGGGCTGGTCAAGAGGTATGGGGACCTCACAGCCGTCGATCACGTCGATATCACTGTCCCCCAAGGAACGTTCTTCGGCCTCCTCGGGCCCAATGGCGCCGGCAAGACCACGACGCTGGAGATGATCGAAGGCATCCGCGAACCCGATGAGGGCGAAGCGCTGATCTTCGGCGAGAAGGTGTGGCCGCGCAATCGCGCCCTCCTGCCGCGCATCGGCGTCCAACTCCAGGCGTCCGCCTTTTTCGAGCGGCTCACCGTCGAGGAGCAGCTGCGCTGCTTCGCCGAGTTGTATGCCGTGCCCCTCACCCGGATCGAGGAGATGATCGGCCTCGTCGGTCTGCAAGAGAAGCGAAAGGTCCGCACCGAGGACCTGTCCGGCGGGCAGAAGCAGCGCCTGTCGATCGCCTGCTCGCTCATCCACGACCCGGAGATCGTCTTCCTCGACGAGCCGACCGCGGCGCTGGACCCGCAGGCGCGACGCAACCTCTGGGATGTCCTGCGCGCGATCAACGAGCAGGGCCGCACCGTCGTCCTCACGACGCACTACATGGACGAGGCCGAGATCCTCTGCGATCAGATCGCGATCATCGACCGGGGCCAGATCCTCACCACGGACACCCCGCGGAACCTCATCACCGGTCTGGGGGCGGCATACCGCATCCTCCTCACCGAGGGCGCCCTCAGCGAGGAGGAGGCGCAGCGGCTGCCGGGCGTCGACAGCGCGAGTCTTGAGAACGGCACCTTGGCCCTGAGCACGCACGAACCCTCGCCGGTGCTGACCGCCCTGGCCGAACGCGATGCGCTGCAGGGCCTGCAGGTCACCTCCGCCACCTTGGAGGACGTCTTCCTCACCCTGACCGGACGGGAGTACCGCGCATGAACGGCTTCACCGCGCTCGCTCGCGCCCAGTGGAAGGGCTTTTGGCGGGACAAGCAAAACTGGTTCTGGCTGATGGCCTTCCCGCTGATGTTCCTCGTGCTTTTTGGCTTCCTCTTTCGCGATGCCGGGTCCAGCAAGAACACGCTGACCCAGGTCGGCTCGGTCGCGATCATCGACCAACTTCCCCCCGAGGCGAAGACCCAATTCGACAACCTCTTCGAGGTCACCAAGACCACCGATGCCGCCGCGGCGCTGGCGGAGGTCCGCAAGGGCGATGTCGATGCCGCCGTCGAGCAGCGCGGCAATGACCTGATCGTGCATTACAGCCAGGCCGACCAGGTCGCGGCCGCCACCGTCCGCGGCACGCTCGGCGCCTTCGTCGACGGCGCCAATGTGGCGGTCTCCGGCAAGCCGCCGACCTTCACCCTGACCGCCACGGCGGTCGAGGACGACTCGCTCAAACCGATCCAGTTCATCGCGCCCGGTCTGCTCGGCTGGGCGGTGGCGATGGGGGCGACCTTCAATGCGGCCATGCCCTTCGTCACCTGGCGCACGAACAAGCTGCTGCGCCGGATCCGCCTGACCCCGGTGCGCACCGAAGCCCTCGTCGCCTCGCGGCTGCTCGTCTCGGTCGCCGTGGCGCTGGTGCAGATGGTGGTCTTCCTGGCCGTCGGGGTCGGGCTGTTCGACCTGAAGCTCAGTGGGTCGTGGTGGATGGCGATTCCGTTATTACTGTGCGCGACGCTGGCGTTCATGGCGATCGGCCTGATCGCCGGCGCGATCTCGAAGACCGCCGAAGCCGCCTCGGGCATCGTCAACGTCATCATCTTGCCGATGGCCTTCCTGTCCGGCTCCTTCATCCCGCTGGACCAGGCGCCGAGTTGGCTGCAAACGATCTCGAAGTTCCTGCCTCTCGGTCAGCTCAATGAGGGCCTGCTCGACACGATGGTGCGCGGCGAGGGACCAGGATCGGCGCTGCTGCCGATGGCGGTCCTGCTCGGATTCGCCGTGGTTTTCGGCCTGATCGCTGCGCGGCTCTTCCGGTGGGAGGACTGAGGCCGTCGCGGGTCGGGGTCAGGTCAGGATGCGCACCCAGTTCGCCGCAGCGCCGATCGGGGCGCGGTCGAGCAGGGTGAGCGAGCCGTCCGCCTCGACCCGCGAGAGGGCGGCGTGGGTGGAGCGCTCGCCGACGGCGACGGCATACTCCCCATCCGCGGTCACCGCGAAGCCCCGCGGCTGCGCCTCGGTGGGTGTGTATGCCGTGGGCTCGCCCAGCGTGCCCCCCTCGCCGAGCGCCGTGCTCGTGATGATCGAACTGGACCGCTCGGAGCTGAGCAGCCACGGGCCGGCCCGGTGCACATCGGCTCCCCAGATCAGCGGCTCGGTCTTCGGGTCCAGGCCGTAGGCACTCGGCGCGAGGCCCGAGTCGGGGACCACGACGTCGACCGCCTCGGCGCGCGTGAGCGGGCCGTCGGCCGAGCGGGCATAGCGGATCACCTCGCCGCTGAACTCCGTCACGAGATAGGCGTTCGCGCCGTCCAGGATGAGGTGCCGAGGACCGGACCCGCGCGGCGCCTCGGCGACCAGCGGCTCCATCGGCGCGAGCACGCCATCGGCGGAGAGGGTGAACTGGGCGATCAGGTCCTCGCCGAGGGAGACGGCATACACACAGGTGCCGTCGACGACGATGCAGTGCAGATTGCGATAGGAGAACTCGCCCACGGGCTCGCCGATCACCCCGTCAGTGACCGGCCAGACCCAGGCGTGCCCCACGGCATACGAGACCCCGAGCAGGAACCGGCCCTCGTGCGCGAGAGAGAGATAGGTCAGCGAGCCGCCGGCCGGGCGGCGGCGCACCTCGGTGAGCTCGCCGCTCGCACGGTCCAGCCGCAGGGTCGCGATGCCCGCGGGATCGCCCTTGTACGCGGCATACACCAGCCCCGTCGCTTGGTCGACGGCGAAGGTGCCGCAGCCGGGCAACTGACCGGACGTGGCCAGCGGGACCAGGCGGCCCTGCGCCCGGTCCAGGGAAAGGGCGCTGATCGTGCCATCGCCGGCGTTCGCCGTCAGGACCAGTTCGTTCATGCCCCCACCCTAGGAAGAAGGGCCGACAGACGGAATGGAACGGGCCGTCAGTCCGGGCCGTTACGATCGTCACCGGAGTGGAAGGAGGTGCCCGTGGGGCGACTGCAACGGATCGAAGGCAAGCTGGAGCGCGCGATCAACGGGGTCTTCGCCAAGGCCTTCCGCGCCGAGGTGCAGCCGGTCGAGATCGCCAGCGCGGTGCGGCGGGCCATGGACGATGGCGCGACCTCGCTGGCCAAGGGCCGCACCTTTGTGCCGACCCGCTATCTCGTCGACCTCTCCGAAACCGACTATGACCGGCTGACGGCCTATGAGGATGACCTGCGCGACGAATTGCTGGCCGCCGCCGAGGAGCACGCCGAGAGCCAGCGCTATCAAGCCAAGGCCGACTTCGGTCTGCGCTTCCGCAAAGACACCGGCCTCGAAACCGGGCTCTTCCGGATCACCGCCGAGGACCAGCCGCAGCACGCCCACCGAGACGGCCAGGTCGGCGAGCGCTCAACCCGCCGCCCGCGGCCGGAGCGCCACGACGAGCAGCGGGACGAGGCGCGGGGCGAGCGGCGTTCGGTGGTCCCAGAGCCTGAGCAGGCGCCACTAGCGCCCGTTCCGGCGCGCGCCGCACGGCCGGCCGAGTCGCCCTGGAGCGATGGCACCCACGAGCCGGATTTTGAGTATGACGCCCGCACCGCCCGCCAGGGCGGCGACCCGTTGGAGACGATCACCTCCCGCGAGCCGGCGGCGCCGGCCACCCCGCCGCGCCCCCTGCAGGCCGCCGACCGGCCATGGCTGGAAATCGACGGCGATCGCTATCCGTTGATCGGGCCGGTGACCGTGCTCGGCCGGGACACCGACGCCAATATCGTGCTCGCGGATGCCAATATCTCGCGGCGACACTGCGAGGTCCGGGTCACCTCCGACGGCCCGCACCTGATCGCCCGGGTCAAGGATCTCGACTCGACCAATGGCACCTGGGTCAATGGCGAGCGCACGCGCTCGATGCGCCTCAGCCCTGGCGACCGGATCACGATCGGCCAAACGAGCCTGATCTATCGCGCCGGACGGCGGTGACCTGACGCGTGAGCGAACTGACCCTCACCGTCTTGCGCTTCAGCTTGCTGATCCTGCTGTGGCTCTTCGTGTTCAGCCTGGCGGCGGTGCTGCGCGGCGACCTCTTCGGCACCCGCGTCGTCAACCGGGTCAGCGCCTCCGGTGGCGGCCGACCGGCGCCCACGCCGCGAGACCGCCGCGCGCCAGCCGTCGACAATCTCGTGGTGACCTCCGGGCCGCTGGCGGGGACCCGCATACCCCTGGGCAGCACCGACATCCTCATCGGCCGCAATCCGGGGTGCCATCTCGTGCTCGATGACGACTTCTCGTCGGGCCAGCACGCGCGCATCTTCCCCGCAGCCAACGGCTGGGGCGTTGAGGATCTCGGCTCGACCAATGGCACCTTCGTCAACGGCCAGCGCATCGACGAGGCCGTCCAGTTCGAGCCCGGCAGCCAAGTGCGCGTCGGCCGCACCACGATCGAGCTGCAGAAGTAGCCGTGCCTTTCGCCCTGAACTATGCCGCCCGGTCCGATGTCGGACTGGTGCGTTCGGAGAACCAGGACTCGGCCTATGCCGGGCAGCACCTCCTGGTCGTCGCCGACGGCATGGGCGGGCACGCGGGCGGGGATATCGCGTCCTCGACCGCCATCGGCTATCTCGTCGAATTGGACGAGGAATCGCTGAACAGCAACGAGACCGGCGACGAGCTCGCCCGCGCGATCGCGAAGGCCAATGCCGAATTGCAGCGGATCGCCACCGCGCGTCCGGAACTGCAAGGCATGGGCACGACCGTCACGGCGCTGCTGCGCTCGCGGCATACCCTCGTCGTCGCGCACATCGGCGACTCGCGCGCCTATCTGCTGCGCGGCGGCGAGCTCGCGCAGATCACCACCGATCACACCTTCGTCCAGACGCTCGTGGACTCCGGCCGGATCAGCGCCGATGAGGCCGCCAGCCACCCGCAGCGCTCGCTCGTGACCCGGGTCCTGACCGGCAATCCGAGCGACCGGCCGGATCTCGGCGCCCGCGAGGGGCGAATCGGCGACCGTTATCTCTTGTGTTCCGACGGCCTGTCCGGCTTCGTCGCGCACGACACGATCGCCGAGATCCTCGCCGCTGGCGCAGCGCCGGCTGAGACCGCCGACCGGCTCGTCGAGCTCGCCTTGCGCGCGGGCGCTCCCGACAATGTGACGGTCATCGTCGCGGACATCGTCGACCTCACCACCGGTGTGCTCCCGCCGGTGAGCCCCCAGATCGTCGGCGCCGCGACCCAGAGCCCGGCGGGCACCCGCGCCCTGCGGGAGACCCCGGCCGCGAAGGCCGCCGCGCTGCGCCCGACGCTCGGCCTGGACGAGGAGAGCGAGTCCGTCGAACGCCTCGCCTTGGCCGAGGAAGAAACCAGTTCGCGGACCCGGCGGGCCATCAAATGGCTCGGGGCTCTCGCGGCGGCGGCCATCCTCATCGCCGGCGGAGCAGCCGCGCTCTATGCCTGGTCGCAGAAGCAGTTCTTCGTGGGCAATGCCGGAGGGAAGGTCGCGGTCTTCCAGGGCGTGACCAGCGATCTCGGGCCGATCTCGTTGTCCACGCCGATCGAGACCACCGATATCTCCGTCAGTGACCTGCCGGACTTCTGGCGCCAACAGGTCGAGGACTCGATCACCGCCAAGGACCGCGCCGACGCGGACAGCCGCATTGTGACCATCCGCGCCGAGGCGATCGCCTGCGTCCAGGCCCGCAGCCGGGGCGCCGAGTGCGGGGCGACGAGCGACTCAACCAGTTCGACCTCCACCAGCACCTCGCCCAGCAGCACCTCGCCGAGCAGCAGTCCGTCCAGCAACCCCTCGAGCCTGAGCGTCACGTCCACGCCGTCGGGGACGAGCCGCTCATGAGCATCGTCACCTCCTGGCGCCCGCGCCGCGGCCGCAATGTCGAATTGCTGCTGCTGATCTTCGCCGTCGCCATTGTCGTGCTCGCCTATGTCTCGGTCGAAGGCGCCACCCACGGCACCATCCCGGCCAATCTCGCGACCATGGCCGGTGGCTTGCTGGCCATCGCCGTCGCCTTCCACCTGGTTTTGCGCTTCACCGCCTCGTATGCCGATCCGCTGCTCCTGCCGATCGCCACCCTGCTCAACGGGCTCGGTCTGGTGATGATCCACCGGCTCGATATCGCCGAGGGCCGATCGATCACCGGCGGGATGGCGCTGCGGCAACTGACGTGGAGCGCGCTCGCGGTCGGCATTGCCATCGCCGGCCTGCTGTGGCTGAGGGACCATCGCACGCTGCGGAAGTACACCTTCCTCGCTGGCGCTTGCGGTGTTGCCCTGCTGCTGCTGCCGCTGCTGCCCTTCGTCGGCCGCGAGGTCAATGGCGCCCGCATCTGGATCGGCATCGGCCCCTTCACCTTCCAGCCGGGCGAGATCGCCAAGATCGCCCTCGCGATCTTCTTCGCCGGCTATCTCGTGCGCACCCGCGATGTCCTCTCGATCGCCGGCCCGAAGTTCCTGGGTATGCAGCTGCCCCGCGGCCGCGACCTCGGCCCGATCCTCGTGATGTGGCTGCTCAGCTTGGCCGTGCTGTTCTTCCAAAAGGATCTCGGCAGCGCCCTGCTCTTCTTCGGCCTCTTCGTGGCCATGTTGTATGTCGCCACCGAGCGGATCGGGTGGATCACCATTGGACTGCTGCTCGCCGGTGGCGGCGCGGTCATCGCGTGGATGCTCTTCGGGCACGTGCAGACCCGGGTGCTGTTGTGGCTGCATACCTGGACCCCGGAGGCCTTGGCCGCCTCCGACCAGCTCGCCAAAGGCCTGATGGGGATGGCCGCCGGCGGGCTCTTCGGCACCGGCCTAGGCCGCGGTCGCCCGGATATCACCTATTTCGCGGAGTCCGACTTCATCGTCTCCAGCTTCGGCGAGGAACTCGGGATGACCGGGCTGTTCGCCATCCTCATGCTCTACATCCTGCTCGTCGAGCGGGGCCTGCGGATCGCGATCGGGGTGCGGGACGGCTTCGGCAAATTGCTCGCCGCCGGGCTGGCCTTCTCGGTCGCGCTGCAGGTCTTCGTCGTCGTCGGCGGCGTCACCCGGGTCATCCCGCTGACCGGTCTGACGATGCCTTTCCTGTCCTCCGGCGGCTCCAGCCTGCTCGCGAACTGGACCCTCGTCGCGCTGCTCCTGCGGATCAGTGACCAGGCACGCCAGCCGCTGACCGATATGGCCGCGACGGGCCCGATCCCCACGGTCGGAGCGCGCCGATGAACGCCCCGATCCGCCGCCTCTCAGTCCTCGCGACGATGCTCTTCGCGATGCTCCTGCTGTCCACGACCTGGATCCAGTTCGCAAAAGCCCGCGAAATCAACGCCAAGCCCGACAACCGGCGCACGCTGCTCGCGTCATACAACCGGGAGCGAGGCTCGATCATCGTCGCCGGCGAGGCGATCGCCCGATCGTCGGCGAGCACCGACGAGCTGAAGTGGGAGCGCAGCTATCCCCTCGGGGAGCTCTATGCCCATGTCACCGGCTACTACTCCTTTATCTATGGCGCCGGCGGCGGCATCGAGGGCGCCGACGACGATCTGCTCTCCGGCCGCTCCGACAAGCTCTTCTATCGCCGGGTCTCCGATCTGCTCACCGGCAAGGCACCGGTCGGCGCGAGCCTGGAGCTGACGATCAATCCGGCCGCCCAGCAGGCCGCCGACAAGGCGCTCGGCGACCAGCGGGGCGCGGTCGTGGCCTTGGATCCCAAGACCGGCGCGATCCTCGCGATGGTCAGCCACCCGTCATACGACCCAGCACTGCTCGCCTCCCACAACCTGGGCGCGGTAGAGAAGAACTGGCTGCGGTTGCTCAAAGACGAGGGCAACCCGATGATCAATCGCGCCATCGCGGGCAACCTCTATCCGCCCGGCTCGACCTTCAAGCTCGTGACCGCCGCGGCGGCCCTGGAGAGCGGCGACTACACCCAGGATTCGCGCATCCCCGGCCCAGCCGCCCTCACGCTGCCCGGCGTCGAGAAGCCGCTGCCCAATCACGACGGTCAGGCGTGCGGGGCGAATGACGAAACGACGCTCCTGCACGCGCTGGAGATCTCGTGCAATACCGCCTTCGCGGCGCTCGGGATGAAGCTCGGCCCGGACGCGCTGCAGGAGCAGGCGGCCAAGTTCGGCTTCGGCAAGGTCCTGAATGTGCCCATGCGGGTGACGGCGAGCAGCGTGCCCACGGGCATGAACGAGCCGAATACCGCGCAGGCCGCGATCGGGCAGTATGACGTGCGCACCACCCCCCTGCAGATGGCCATGGTCGCGGCGGCGATCGGCAATGGCGGCGAGGTGATGTCGCCTTATCTCGTGCGCCGGGTGCTCGGTTCCCAGCTGCAGACCATCGACGAGGCCTCGCCGAAGAGCCTTGGCGAGGCGGTGTCGACAAGCACGGCCCGCCAGTTGACGACCATGATGGAGGCGGTGGTCAGTCAGGGGACCGGCCGCGCGGCGCAGATCGGAGGAGTGCAGGTGGCCGGCAAGACCGGGACGGCGCAGCACAAGGTGGGGGCGGCCCCGCACGCCTGGTTCGTCTCGTTCGCCCCCGCGTCCGACCCGAAGGTCGCCGTCGCCGTCGTCGTCGAGGACGGCGGCTCGGCGGGCAGTGAAGCCGCCGGTGGTTCGGTCGCCGGACCCATCGCCAAGGCCGTGATGGAAGCGGTGATTTCGTCATGATCCACTCCCCAACCTCCCGCAAGGAGGCGCCATGACCACCCCCGTGCCCACCCTCTTGGGGGGCCGCTATGAAGTCGGTGACCTCATCGCCCGCGGTGGGATGGCCGAGGTCCACCACGGCTATGACACCCGCCTCGGACGCAGCGTCGCGATCAAGATCCTGCGCAGCGACCACGTCCGCGACGCCCACTTCCTGGGCCGCTTCCGCCGCGAAGCTCAGTCCGTCGCCGGGCTGAACCACCGCAATATCGTCGCGGTCTACGACTCCGGCGAGGATCAGCAGACGGAGATCGGCGGGGCGAAGATTCCGGTCCCGTGGATCGTCATGGAGTATGTCGACGGCTTCACCCTGCGCGAACTGCTCACCTCCAATGGCCCGCTCCCGGCGCAAGAGGCGGCCCGGATCACCGAGAGCGTCCTCGACGCGCTGGCATACAGCCACGACATGGGGATGGTGCACCGCGACATCAAGCCGGCCAATGTCATGGTCGCGCGCGATGGCACGGTCAAGGTCATGGACTTCGGCATCGCCCGGGCGGTCGCCGACACGCAGGCGACGATGACCCAGACCTCCTCGGTCATGGGCACGGCGCAATACATCTCCCCGGAGCAGGCCGAGGGCCTGGTCGTCGACTCGCGCTCCGACCTCTATTCGACCGGCTGCCTGCTCTTCGAATTGCTCACCGGCCGCACGCCCTTCGTCGGCGAGCCGGTCTCGCTGACCTATCAGCACGTCAGCAAGCCGCCGCCGCTGCCGTCGCAGTTCAACGGCGCGGTGCCGGAGGCGCTGGATGCCGCCGTCGCGCTCGCCCTGGTCAAGGACCGCGACCGGCGTTACCAAGTCGCCGAGGACTTCCGCGACGACCTGCGCAGCTTCCGCCTCGGGCGCCCGGTCAGCTCCGCCGCATACGCCGCCTTGCGCGCCGACGCCCCGACTGCGGTTGTCGCGCCGGCCACCGAGGTGCCCTCCGCGCGGCCGGTGGCCGACGCCCCGCCGCCGGTGTATGCCGATCCACCCCGCCGCGGGATGGGCGCGCTCGCGATTGTGTCGCTGCTGCTCATCGCCGTCGGCGTGCTGGGTTTCGCGGTGAAGACCTATCTGGATGCCCAGCCGAAATACCTCACGGTGCCGGCGGTCGTGAACAAGAGCGTGGAGACGGCAACAGCGGAACTGAAATCGGCTGGCTTCGATGTCTCGACGGTTTATCGACCCTCTCGCGAGGTGACCAAGGACAAGGTCATCGAGCAGGATCCGCGCGGCGGCACCGAACGGGTGGCCGGCACCCAAGTCAATATCGTCGTCTCCGGTGGCCCGGCGAGCACCCGCGTGCCCTCGGTGACCGGGAAATCGCTGGATGAGGCCAAGGAGTTGATCACCCAGGCCGGCCTCGACGTCGGCAATGTCACGACGATCGATGCGCCCGGACGAGCAAAGGATGTCGTGGTCAAAACGACCCCCTCGGCATATGCCGATGCCGCCGAGGGCGATGTCGTCGACCTAACGATCGCGTCCGGCCAGGTGTCACTGCCTGATCTGAAGGGCAAGACCCAGGACGAGGCGCGCAATGCGCTGGCCACACTCCGATTGCCGGTCAAGACCGAGACCCGCGAAAGCGATCAGCGCGAGAACACCGTGCTCGAGACGGATCCGCTGCCCGGCAAGGTCGATGTCGGCACGACCGTGACGCTGGTGCTGGCCAAGCCGCGGGCCGTGACCTCGACGACCACGGTCACGACGACAACCGAGCCGAGCAGCACCTCGACGAGCCCCTCGACGTCGACCTCACCCGACACGATCGAGACGCCCCCGACCACGCAGACCTCGGGCGGCAATCGCACGCCGGAAACGCCGCCGCCGGCCCGCGAGTCGTCCGCGACCAGCACAAATCCGCCGACCGAGCTGCCGAGGCCCTGACCGGTGACCTGGACGCTGACGGTGGTCACCCCGATCATGGCGGGCCAGAGCGCGACGATCACGCTGACCTACGATCCTGGCTACGGCAACAACTTCTCGCTCAGCGGCACAACCCCCGCCGGCTGCACCTTCAGCGGCATCTGTTGCGGCGGGGAGTAGTCCACCCCGGTCCTGGCGTCGCATCAGCTGCTCGCCGACGCTGACCTACCATCAAGTCGTGGCCCGGATCCTGATCGTCGACAATTACGACAGCTTCGTTTTCACGATTGTCGGCTATCTGCAGCAGTTGGGTGCCGACACCACGGTCGTGCGCAATGATGCGATCGCACCGGCCGATGGCGCGGATTTCGACGGCGTCTTGATCTCCCCCGGGCCGGGGACGCCCGAGGAGGCTGGGGTGTCGATGGCGATGATCGAGGCCTGCGGTGAGCGCGCGCAGCCGATGCTCGGGGTGTGTCTAGGCCACCAGGCTCTCGGCGTCGTGGCGGGGGCCACGGTCGGGCGGGCGCCGGAGTTGCTGCACGGCAAGACCTCGCAGGTGCTGCACGACGGCACCGGCGTCCTCGACGGCTTGCCGCAACCCTTCACGGCGACCCGCTATCACTCGCTGACGATCGACCCGCCGACCCTGCCCGACGCACTCATCGCGAACGGGCATACCTCCTCCGGCATCATCATGGCCGTTCGGCACCGCGACCTGCCGCTGCACGGCGTCCAGTTCCACCCCGAGAGCGTGCTCACCCAGGGTGGGCACCGCCTGCTGGCCAA
This sequence comes from Nostocoides veronense, assembly GCF_039531185.1. Classification (NCBI taxonomy): domain Bacteria; kingdom Bacillati; phylum Actinomycetota; class Actinomycetes; order Micrococcales; family Intrasporangiaceae; genus Nostocoides; species Nostocoides veronense. Next base: position 26,703 of record NZ_BAAAPO010000025.1, on the reverse strand, counting down.
TTGGCTGGCCGTATGCGGTGACCCCGCGGCCGTGGATGCCGCCGAGGGACTCAGCCCATTGGTGCGCGACGGAGCGGGGATCGCCCGGATCGTCGCGGCAGGCTAGCGGGACGGCATACGTCATGAGCCAGCAGGAGCAGGCGACGGATGCGCCGGGGGTGAAGGGCCCGCGCTGGCTGATGCTGACCCGGGCCCCGAGTCGTTGGTCGCTGCTCGTTCCGGTCGTCGGCGTGCTTGCCGGGGTGCTTTTCACTAGTTCCAGCCAGGCGTCGCGCGGCACCGACCTGCGCTCCGAGGTGCAGGGTCTGCCCCAATTGATCATGGCCCGGCAGCACGCGAATGCTGATCGCGGCCGGCAACTGGCCGCCGTGCAGGCCGAGATCGACCGGCTCAGCGAGGCCGCGGCGCCCGGCAGTTCCCGGTTGAAAACGCTCGGCGAGCGGGCCGACGCCCTCGCGCCCGTGGCCGGCACAGTCCCGGTGCACGGCGAGACTCTCACCGTTGCCCTCAATGATTCGCCGATGCCCGTCGATCAACTCCCGGAATGGGCGACGGTCGACGACATCGTGGTGCACCAGCAGGATGTGCAAGCGGTGGTCAACGCCCTGTGGCGTGGCGGCGCCGAGGCGATGACGATCATGGACCAGCGCGTCATCGCCACGAGCGCGGTCCGGTGCGTCGGGAACACGCTGATCCTGCAGGGCCGGGTCTATAGCCCGCCCTTTGTTATCAGCGCCATCGGGGATCCCGACGCGCTCGAGGCGGCCCTGGCCGCCGACCCGACGATCACCCGCTATCAGGAGTATGTCGCCGCGCTCGGCCTCGGGTATGCCGTCGAGCGCACGGGGGTCAAGACCTTCCCCGCCTTCACCGGCCCGCTCGCCCGGACCGCCGCCAAGGCTGCCTGAGCCGTCCCCGGCTGGCGGCGTGGGTGTCGGGGCGGCGCGTCGGCTCGATTACCCTTGGTGCCAGTTCGAGCAGACCACTTTGGGAGTGATCACCCGTGCCGGAGTCCAAGGGCCGCGACCAGGCCGCATACGTCCCGCCGCCGCAGAAGCGGGCGCAGAAGGTCAAGACCGGCAATGCCGCGTGGTTCACCCCCGTCATGCTCGGTTTGATGATCGTTGGCCTGCTGTGGGTGGTCACGTTCTACATCACGCGGCAGCAATATCCCGTGCCCTCACTCGGGCAGTGGAATCTCGGCATCGGCTTCGCGCTCATCCTCGCCGGCTTCGCGATGACGACGCGCTGGAAGTAGCCAGCGCACCATCGACGACGCGGCCGAAGGGTATGCCGAGGCGCCCTCTCGTCCTCCCGCCTCCCCGACCCGTTAACCGCCGGTAATCACACGGCTGTCATTCATCAACAGCTGGGGAAAACCCCGTGGATAACCCACTTCGGGGGATAACTCTGTGGATAACTTGCGTCAGCCGAGGAAATAGCGCGCGGCGCCGAGGGCGGCCAGCCCGGCGGTGACCGCAGCCGATCCGGCATACGCCGCCGCGGCATTGCCGCGGACCTTGGCGAAGAGCGCGGCCAGAACCAAGCCGGTCACGAAGCCGCCAATATGCGCCTGCCAGGCAATCGTGTTCGGGTAAAGAATCGGCAGTGCAGCGTTCAAGGCGAGCGTCACGGCGATGCCGCCAGTGCTGCGACCCAAGGCTCGGTTGAGCACGATGAGAGCGGCGAAGAGGCCGAAGATCGCGCCGGAAGCACCGACGACGGCGCCCATGGAGTTCACGGGGTTGACCAGGACGAAGGCAACGCTCCCGCCGAGCGCGCTGATCAGATAGAGCAGCAGGAAGCGAGCGCGGCCGAGCAGCCCTTCGAGATAGGGCCCGAGCATCCACAAGGCGAGCATGTTGAAGCCGATGTGGATCAGCGGCCCGTGCAGAAAGGCTGAGGTCAGGAAGCGCCACGGCTCGTGCCAGCCGATGCCCGGCGCGAGGGCGAAGCGCTGGAAAATCTCCGTGCCCATCGAGGACCGTTGCAAGAGCCAGATGAGCACGCACGACACCAGCAGAGTCAGCGTGACAACGGGCGTCTGGCCGCCCTGGCGACCACCAAGGACAGTGCGCGTCGTCGGATGCTCACGCGCCGACTGTGCAACGCACGACACACACTGGATCCCGACCGCGGCCGGACGTTGGCACTCCGGGCAAGTCGGATTGCCGCACCGCTGACAGCGCACATAGGCCACGCGGTCGGGATGGCGCGGGCAGACGGGCAAGGCCGCGGGGGCACCGGATCCGGCATACGGCTCGGTCATCCGGCGCCCCCGGGGCGCGCTGTGTCTCTCACGCAGCGAAGAACGGTCGAGAACTCAGGAGAGTTCGACCGACTCGATGACGACGGGCTCGATCGGGCGGTCGCCGGGCGCGGTGCGGACCGCGGCGATCGCGTCGACGACCTGCTTGCTGGTCTCGTCGGTGACCTCACCGAAGATCGTGTGCTTGCCATTGAGCCACGGGGTCGGCTCGACCGTGATGAAGAACTGCGAGCCATTGGTGCCGCGGCCCATGCGCTTGCCGGCGTTGGCCATGGCGAGCAGGTAGGGACGGTCGAAGGCGAGTTCGGGGTGAATCTCGTCGTCGAAGGTGTAGCCCGGGCCGCCGATGCCCTGGCCGAGCGGGCAGCCGCCCTGAATCATGAAGCCGGGGATGACGCGGTGGAAGCCGAGGCCGTCATAGAACTTCGCGGGGCTCTTGCGGCCAGCGTCGTCGGTGTAGTCCTTCTCGCCCGAGGCGAGGCCGGTGAAATTGGCGACGGTCTTGGGGGCGTGGTTCTCGAGCAGGTTGATCTCGATGTCGCCCAGGTTCGTGTGCAGGATGGCCTTCATGGCGTCCAGTCTGTCACGGGCCGGCAGATCACTTCTTCGACCGACCCCTAGACGCGGCCCCGCGGCCCAAGACAAGGCAGGATGGGCTCAGTAGACATCACGTCCCACCGAGGAGGACCCATGTTGTGCAATCCGCCATCGAAGGCTGACAAGGCCAAGGCCGCTGTCGCCGATGCCATGAGTGCCGCTGCCGACCGCGCCGCCGAGGCACGCGCCGAGGCCGCGTCGGTTTCGGCCGCAGGCGCCGGATCTGTGGTCGACCACTCCGCCGACGCGCGGGCTGCGGCCGCCGCGCGCGCCGCCGACCTGCGCGAGCGCGCAGGTGCCCAGGCGGCATACCTCATGGACACGGCCAAGCCCGCCGTGGACCGCGCCCGCGAGCGCGCCCAGCACGGGTATGACGCGGCCGCCCCCCACGTCGAAAGTGCCCGCAGCACTCTGGTCGACGAGGTGCTGCCGAAGGTCGCCGGGGCGCTTGCCTCGGTCGCCGCCGGTGCGCTCGCCGCCAAGGACAGCGCCGCCGAGACCGCGCAGCGGGCCCCCGAGGCGTATGCCGTCCTCAAGGGCGACGCGCGCGCCAAGCGCAAGCGCTCGTTCGCCCCGTGGCTGCTGCTCGCCGGCCTGGCCGGTGGCGCGGCCTATGTCCTCTCCCGCCGCAAGAGCCCGGCGGCGGACCCGTGGGCCGTGCCCGCGGGTGACCCGTATGCCGCCCGCTCCCCCCTCGCCGACACCGGCTCCGGGGAGAGCCTGAAGGACAAGGCCGCCTCGGTCGCCGCGGCGGCCAAGGACAAGGCCGCCGAGGTCAAGGAGGCCGCGGCCGATAAGGCAGCCGACCTGAAGGACAAGGCGGCGGAGGCCAAGGACGCCGTCACCGACAAGGCCGCGGACATCAAGGAGACAGCCTCGGACAAGGCTGACGACCTCAAGGACCAGGCCGGGGACCGTGCCGACGACCTCGCAGATGCCGTCGATGAGGCTCGGCAGGACGCCGAGGGTCAGGTCTCGGAGGCCGCCGATGCCGCGACCGACGCGCTCGACGACGCGGCCGACCGGGTCGAGGGTGCCGCACAGGACGCGCAGGACAAGCTGGACTGATCCGCATACTCGCGGGCACATGGAGGCGCCGACCCTGCCCGGGTCGGCGCCTCTGGCGTGTCTCGGGCCGCGAGCGGAGCGGGGTTTCTGAGCGGGAGCGCGGTTTCTGCCGAGCGGAGCGGGGTTTCTGAGTGGGAGCGGGGATATAGCCCCGCTCCCGCTCACAAAGCCCGCTCGGCTTGGGGGTGGGGCTGTGGCGACGGCCGCTCAGCCGAGCTGGACCGGGAGCAGGCCGCGGGGGGTGTGGGCCGCGATATCGGCGAGGGCGGCGTCGAGATCGGGGAAGCGGAAGGCGTACCCGGTTCCCCGCAGCACACCGGGGTCAACCCAGCGGCTCTTAAGGACCAGCTCTGGCTCGGTGCGGATGACGCGGCCACCGAAGCCGAGCATCCGCGCTCCCAGGGGTATGCCGAGTCGCGGGCGAGCCGAGTCGCCCAGCCCGAGCGGTGAGCCGAAGTGGGTGCGCACCGCCGCCATCAGCTCGCGGTTGGGCACGGCGTGCGGGGAGGCGAGGTTCACTGGTCCCGCAATGTCGTGGTCGATGAGGTGGCGGATTGCGCCATAGATGTCATCGATGTGAATCCAGGAGACGATTTGGTCGCCATCACCCTGCGTGCCGCCGAAACCGATGCGGGCCAGGTTGATCAGCGGGCTGAGGGCGCCGCCGCCGGTGCCCAGGGTGATCGCCGTGCGCAGGGCGACCTTGCGGATGGGGGTTGGGGCGGCATACAACTCCTGCTCCCAGGCGCGCGCGACAGCAACCGAGAAGCCGCTCCCCAGCTCGCCCTCGACCTCGTCCTGCGGACGATCGCGGGCGTCGCGATAGATCGTGCCAGTGCTCGAATTAAGCCACACGGCAGGGGGATTCGAGCACTTCGCCAGGGAAGCGCCGAGGTCCTTGGTCGTTTCCGTCCGCGAACGAAGGATCTCGTCGGCGGTGCGCTTGGTGTAGCGGCAGCTCACCGAACGCCCGGCGAGGTTGATCAATGCCTCGCTGCCCTCGAGCACCGACGTCAGGTCGCTGCCCCACCGCGCGTCGGCGTCACGGCCGCGTCCGATCGTGCGAACGGTGAAGCCATCAGCCTCGAAGGCGCGCACGAGATGCCGCCCGATGAAGCCACCGGCTCCCGCAATGACAATGCTGCTCATGCCCGGCCACCCACGGCATCCACCAGGCCGGTCAGATCCTTGACGAATCCCTTCGCGACGGGCGTCCCCGCGAGGCGAATCGCCTTGCCCAGCAAGGGCGCCACGCGCTCCACGAGCACCCGTGTCCGCTCCTGTCCCGGCGAGTCGTCGACGACCCAGTGCAGCGTGACCCCGAGGTATGCCAGCCACAACAGCCGGGGCAGTTGCTCTCCGAGTCGCCCGCCCACCTTGCCGCGACTCGTGGTGGTGACCTCGCGCATCAGGCTGATCGCCGCCTCGCGCGCTGGCGCGGAATCGGGCGCGAACGGACTGACCCCCGAGCTGGTTCGGAGGGCCGATTGCACCAGCGTGGAGCCGAAGGAGTGGAAGGGCGCCATCGTGTCCAGGCCGGCGTGCAGGACGAGGGCGAGGTTCTCGGCGAGCGGTGCGCCGGGTCGCAATCTGCCGACCAGACGCTCCCGATGCTCGGCCTGGATGCGGACATACAACTCCTGCACGAGGGCCTCTTTGCCGTCGAAGTAGTAGTAGGCATTCCCTTGCGAGACACCGGCTTCGGTGGCGATCAGGCGCATGGTCGTGGCGTCATACCCCCGCTCCCGGAAGAGCCGAAGAGCTGTCTCGACGACGAGCTCGCGGGTGCGTTCGGACTTGCGCTCAACAGTCGGCATAAAGGCAGGTTACAGTATTTTGAACACGTTCAACTCGACTCGTGTTTGGGCATCACCACTGCAGCCCTGACCGGATCAGGGCTGCTCGGGGGTCCGGTCAGGGGTGGACCCAATGGCCCGCTTCGCGGCCCGGCGCGACAGTAGAGACATGACCACAGCAGCCAGCACCCGGACCGGCCTCGACCGCTTCTTCGAGGCAACCTCGAACTCCTCCTTCCGTCGCCGCGACGACAAGATGGTCGCCGGCGTCTGCAGCGCCGTCGCCGCCCGATTGGGCGTCGCCCCCAAGTTCGTGCGCCTCGCCGCGGTCGTTCTGGCCTTCGTCAGCCCGATGCTCGCGGTCTACCTGCTCGCGTGGATCCTGCTGCCGGACAGCAGCGGCCGCACCGTGATCGAGCGGGCCGTCCGGGGCGGGCAGACCTCGGCGATCGCCCTCACCGTGGTCGGTGGCCTGCTCGCCGCCAGCGATCTCGGGATCCGCGTCAAGGTCTGGCCGATGCTCGTCCTCGGCGCCGTGATCGCCGCCTTCGCGCTGGCCGCGCGCCGCCGCGGCGCGGCTCGTGGCCACCACAGCGCGGCTCAGCCGGCATACCCCTCCCCCTACGGCGACAGCTATGCCCAGCACCCGACTAGCTACTCGCCCTACGCCCAGCAGCCCCCGGCATCCGGCAACACACCCCAGGACGCCCCGCGCTGGTGAGGCCCCGGCATACGGCGGCCCGCATCCCGACCCCGCAGGAGGCGCGTCGCCCGCCGAGGCCAAGTCAGCACCGGTACGTCGAATCCGCACACCTTGGAAGGTGTGCGGATTCGACTTTCTTCTGTTAGCAGAGGTTAGGAGACCCCCGCCGGCCAAGGCCGAGCCGTCAGACGTTGCGGCGGTACTGGCCGCCGACCTCGAAGAAGGCGGTGCTGATCTGGCCGAGGGAGGCGACCTTGACGGTCTCCATGAGTTCCTCGAAGAGGTTGCCGCCGGAGGTGGCGACGTGGCGCAGGCGCTCCAGCGCCGGCTCGGCCTCGCCCTGGTGTCGGGTCTGGAAGTCGCGCAGGCGAGTCAGCTGGGACTGCTTCTCCTCTTCGGTGCCGCGCGCCAACTCCACGCTCTGGGTGTCATGGCTGTGGTCGTCGGAAAGGAAGGTGTTGACGCCGACGATCGGCAGGGAGCCGTCGTGCTTCTTGTGCTCATAGAGCATCGACTCGTCCTGGATCTTGCCGCGCTGATAGCCGGTCTCCATCGCGCCGAGCACGCCGCCGCGGTCGGCGATCCGCTCGAACTCGGTGAGCACGGCCTCCTCAACGAGGTCGGTGAGCTCCTCGATGATGAACGACCCCTGCAGCGGGTTCTCGTTGATCGACAGCCCCCACTCCTGATCGATGATCAGCTGGATCGCCAACGCCCGGCGCACGCTGTGCGCAGTCGGCGTCGTGATGGCCTCGTCAAAAGCATTGGTGTGCAGCGAGTTTGCGTTGTCGTACAGCGCGCACAACGCCTGCAAGGTTGTGCGGATGTCGTTGAAGTCCATCTCCTGCGCGTGCAGCGAGCGGCCAGAGGTCTGCACGTGATACTTCAGCTTCTGGGCGCGCTCGCCGGCGCCATACTTCTCTTTCATCGCCACCGCCCAGATGCGCCGGGCGACGCGGCCGATGACCGAATACTCCGCGTCCATGCCATTGGAGAAGAAGAAGGACAGGTTCGGCGCGAAGTCGTCGATCTTCATCCCGCGGGCGAGATAGGCCTCGACATAGGTGAAGCCATTGGCGAGCGTGAAGGCGAGCTGGCTGATGGGGTTCGCGCCGGCCTCGGCGATGTGATAGCCGCTGATCGAGACCGAATAGAAGTTGCGCACCTGGTTGGCGATGAAGAACTCCTGGATGTCCGCCATCGCCCGCAGCGCGAACTCGGTGGAGAAGATGCAGGTGTTCTGCCCCTGGTCCTCCTTGAGGATGTCGGCCTGCACCGTGCCACGCACCGTGGACAGCGCGCGCGCCCGAACCTCTTCTGCCTCAGCGGCATCCGGCTCCCGGCCCTCCTCCTCACGGAAAGCGTCGAGCTGCTGATCGATGGCGGTGTTGAGGAACATCGCGAGGATCGTCGGCGCCGGACCGTTGATCGTCATCGACACCGACGTCGTCGGCGAGCACAGGTCGAAACCGCCATAGAGCACCTTCATGTCATCCAGCGTCGCGACCGAGACACCGGAGGTGCCGACCTTGCCATAGACATCGGGACGCGGGTCGGGGTCGCGACCATAGAGCGTCACGGAGTCAAAGGCGGTGGACAGCCGCGTCGCCGGCTGCCCGGCGGAGAGCAGCTTGAAGCGCCGGTTGGTGCGCGCCGGATCGCCTTCTCCCGCAAACATTCTCGCGGGATTCTCTTCCTTGCGCTTGAACGGGAAGACGCCCGCGGTGAACGGGAAATAGCCGGGCAGGTTCTCGCTGCGCAGGAAGCGCACCAGCTCGCCGTGGTCGACATACCTCGGCAGCGCGACCCGCTTGATGTGCGAGCCCGAGAGGGTGGTGCGGGTCAGCGGGGTGCGGATCTCCTTGCCGCGCACGACATACACCTGCTCGTCCCCGGCGTATGCCGCCACCCGCTCCGGCCAGGCGGCGAGCAGTTCGCTGGTGCCCTCGGAGACGGCCGTCGCCGCCTCGGCGCGGACCGCCGCCACGGCATCGGCCGCGCCAGAGTCCTTCTCCCGCAACAATTCTTGCGTGACCGTGATCTGCTGCAGGGTCCGCGCTGCCGACGCCTGCGCGGCCGTCTCGGCGTGGTGATCGCGCACCGACGCGGCAATCTCCGCGAGATAGCGCTCGCGGCCCTTGGGCAGCACCGAGGTCAAGCCGGTCGAGGTCTTGGTCGAGGGGCTCGGGAGGATGCCGTCGAAGGCCGGCAAGCCCGCCTCGGTCAGCAGACCCTTGAGGTGCTGGTAGAGCGCGGTCACACCGTCATCGTCGAAGCGCGCCGCGGAGGTGCCGAAGACCGGCATGTCATCCCACGCGACGCCAAAGGCCTCGCGGTTGCGGATCATCTGCTTGGCGACATCGCGGCGCGCATCCTCGGCTCCGCGCCGCTCGAATTTGTTGATCGCCACGACATCCGCGTAATCGAGCATGTCGATCTTTTCGAGCTGGCTCGCGGCGCCGAACTCCGGCGTCATGACATAGAGCGACACATCGACGTGCTCGGTGATCGCCGCATCGCCCTGGCCGATGCCGGGGGTCTCCACGATGACCAGGTCGTATGCCGCGGCCTTGGCCGCCGCGATCATCGAGTCGATGCCCCGCGGCAGCACGCTGCCAGCCTCTCGGGTCGCGAGGCTGCGGAAGAAGACCACGCCCGGCTCGATGGAATTCATCCGGATCCGGTCGCCCAGCAGCGCCCCGCCGCCGCGTCGGCGCGTCGGGTCGATCGCCAGCACGGCCACCCGCAGCTTGTCCCCGGCGTCCCGGCGCAGGCGACGCACCAATTCATCGGTCAACGAGGACTTGCCCGAGCCGCCCGTGCCGGTGATGCCGAGCACCGGCACGCTGCGCCGAGCCCCTGCCTCAACCACCGCCGCCGCGAAGGCGTCATCGTGACCGGCCTCCAGGACTGTGATCGCCCGGGCGAGGGCCCGCTCCTCGCCCGCGAGCAGACCCTCAAGGTCGGCGCCGCTGGCCAGTTCGGTGTCGCACTCGGCGATAAGTTCGTTGATCATCCCCGGCAGGCCGAGCCGCTGCCCGTCCTGGGGGCTGAAGATGTGCGCGCCGACCTCGGCCAGTTGCGCGATCTCGGCGGGCACGATGACGCCGCCACCACCGCCATACACCTTGATGTGCCCGGCCCCGCGCGCGGCGAGCTCCTGCACCAGATAGGTGAAGTACTCGACGTGGCCACCTTGATAGCTGCTGATGGCGACGCCTTGGGCGTCCTCCTGGATCGCCGCCGTGACGATATCGGCGACGCTGCGGTCGTGACCGAGGTGGACCACCTCCGCGCCCTGACTCTGGAGCAGCCGGCGCATGATGTTGATCGCCGCGTCATGGCCGTCGAAGAGGCTGGCGGCCGTCACAAAGCGGACGGGATTCACGGGGACGTGCAGGGCGGGCTTAGTCACGGCGTACTCCCTCGGATTACGTGTACGTCCAATACTAGGACATCCATGCAAATCGGGAAAGAGCGGCAACGCCGCCCTCGGCGTGCTGCCGGCCCTCGTAGTTCATTGGACGTCCATGTAGTCTGGCCGCGTGGACACCATCGCGGAGGCCCGTCGGCAATGGACGGAGCACGGCTGGAGCGAGTCCGCCCTGGGCATGAGCGCCGTGACCTCGCTGATGCGCGCCCAGGCGATCATGCTGCGGCGCGTCGAGGCGGCGCTCAAGCCATTCGGGATCACTTTCGCGCGCTATGAGGTGCTCATGCTGCTGACCTTCAGCAGCCGCGGCTCCCTGCCGATGTCGGTCATTGGTGGCCGCCTGCAGGTGCATCAAAGCAGCGTGACCAATGCGGTTGATCGCCTGGAGCGCGCCGGATTGGTCCAGCGCACCATCCACCCCGATGACCGCCGCGCCTTCATCGTCACCATCACCGACGCGGGTCGAGCGATCGCCGCCGAGGCGACGACTGCCGTCAACGCCCAGGTCTTCGACTCGCCCGGCATCAGCGCCGCCCAGGCCGAGCGACTCGTCGACATCCTCGCGGCCCTGCGCGCCAACGCCGGCGATTTCTGATTCGCCGCGGCCAGCCTGCCGACCACAGCGACCCGGCAGACTGCTCGCATGGATGAGCGCGAGGAAGCAGCCCTGAAGGCGGAGTTGATTGCGCGGCTGGGCGATCTGCATACGGCCGTGCTCCAGAAACTCGACGGCCTCAGCGACTATGACCTGCGCCGGCCGCTGACGGCCACCGGCAGCAATCTGCTCGGCATCGTCAAGCACCTGGCGAGCATCGAGGCGGGCTACTTCGGAGACAGCTTCGGGCGTCCCTGGCCGAATCCGCTGCCCTGGTTTGCCGAGCGTGCCGCGATCAATGACGACATGTGGGCGACGCCGCAGGAGTCAGCGCAGGCGATCCGGGACTTCTACGCCCACGCCTGGGCGCATGCCCAGGAGACCTTCGCGGTCACCGCGCTGACCGACCGCGGCACAGTCGCGTGGTGGGCGCCCGAGCGGCGCCACCCCACGCTCGGGACATTGCTGGTGCATATGTCGATCGAGACCGCCCGGCACGCCGGTCACCTGGACATCCTGCGCGAACTAATCGATGAGAGCGCCGGCCGCTATGTCGGGGAGCCGAGTATGCCGACCCCCGAGGAGATCGACTGGGTCGCTTATCGCGCGAAGGTCCAGGCCGCGGCCGAGGAGTTCCTCCCGACGTGACCCGCGGGTAGGTCTGAGCTGTGGCCCCGTATGTGGTGCCAAAGCTCAGACCTTATTGCTCAGATCGTGAACCAGGGGGTGGCGAGGCGCCGCCGGCCGAAGTGGGCGAGTAGGCGCACCGGGCCGCTCGCGAGGTCCACGGCATACTCCCCGAACCGGTCGGCGGGAATCTCTTCCGCGGCCCCGTCGGCGCGCTGGGCGTACACCTGCGTCAACTCGTTCGCACCATCGGCGCTGACCACGACGCGCCGGCGACGGTAGCCCGCCGGCTCGACCTCCGCGCGCAGGGCGTCCTCGCCCGCGGCATACCGGTGCACCACGGCATCCCCGCGGGTGGCGACCGGCTCGGCCACCAAGTCGGCCAGGACGGCGTCGGCATTGGCCCAGTCGTGCAGGGCCGTGGCCGCCTGTGCGACACCCGGCGGCATCTGCGCCTCGGCGCGCACCAGATCGCCGAGGGAGTCGAGCAGCGCTCGGTCCTCGGGCGTCACGGCGAAGTGATCTGGCGCCATGTCCTCAATCCCAGTTATCGGAAAAGGCTTCAGAGGCACCAGGGTAGGGGCCAGTTCTGTGATCGTCCCGGGAATCGCCACCGCCCCGATGGGTGAACGTGGGGTCAGACCGTGAACCAGGCCGTATGCAGTGCGCCCCGCCGCCCGAGCCCGCCGAGCACCGCGATCACGCGCAGGGCACCCGAGGGGACGCTCGCGGCATACTGCCCAAAGCGGTCCGGGACCAGGTCCTGGCTGCGCCCGTCGGGGAATTGCAGGCTGACTTCTTTGACATCGGCCAAGCCGGCCGCGTCATCGACGCTGATCGACAGTTGGCGGCGCCGGAAGCCGGAGGGCTCGACCTCCGCCCGCACCTGCACGGTGCCGAGGTCGAAGGTGAAGGCGGCGTCGTCACCGCGCGTCAGCACGGGTGCAGCGCTCAGGTCGGCGAGCGTCTCATCGACGATCGCCCAATCGTGCAGCGCCTTGGCGGCCTCTTCGACATGCTGTGGGACGGCGTTTTCGCCGGACAGGATAGCCGCCAAGTGCGCCATCAGGACGCGCTCGCCGTCAGTGAAATCAAGGGGACCGAAGTCGTTCCGCTTGTCGGTCATGGGAGGTCGCCTCCTCGAGATGCCGGCGCAGCATGCTCAGGCACCGGATCCGGGTGGGGCCAATGGATCCAATCGGCATGTGCAGATCGGCAGAGATCTGCTGGTAGCTCTCGGATTCGATGACCAAGCGGCGCAGCAGTTCGCGGCAGCGCTCGGTCAACAAGGCATAGGCCGCCGCCACCTCGGTGATCGATTCGGCCCGAGTCAAGTGCTCCTCGGGTCCAGCCGAATCATCGACCAGGGTCACGGCGCTGACATCCATGGGTTCATAACGCGCCCGGGCCTTGATCAGGGCCAGGCATTCCCGCTTGGTGGTCGTCACGAGCCAGGCACCAACGCGAGAGGGATCGTTGATGCGCGTCAGGTTTTCGGCGAGCCGCAGCCAGACCGTCTGGGTCACGTCCGCGGCATCGGCATGCGACAAGCGGCACCGCAGAGCAACGGCATACACCAAGCGGGCATATCGATCGACCAGTTGCGCCCAGGCATTCTGGTCACCGTCTCGCGCAGCGAGGACCAACTCGGTGACGTCGTCGTCCACGGGGCGTTGCTGCGCCGCCGTGTTGCCACTCGTCATGGGGGTCTCCGGATTCGATACGAACTGCTGGCTGTGCGGGTGTTCCTGGTGTGCGACATGGCCCCTCCTTCCTGGTGGATAGCCCGTGATGCGGGCCGATTCATCCAGTCAGAGGAGCGCGGGGGGCACTTTGATACGGGGGACGGCGGACAATTCGGCATTCTCCCGCTCCGCCACCTCGCCCGCTAGCCCTTTCGGGCGCCACCTTGTACCCCTCAGTAACTTTCCTGTCGAGGGGTATGCCGTTCGGCTCGCCGCCGAGGGATGCCGCGGCTCAGCGACCGCGGCTCAGCGCTGGCGGAAGATCCAGGGGTTTAGGCGCAGCTTGGTCAGATCGGGCAGCTCGACGACGGGCGGGATGCGGAAGACGCGGCCGGGCGGCGGGTCCACGACGGGCGGGTCCGTGCGAGGGAACTGATCCGGCAGGGCGAGGAGGAAGCCGAAGTCGGGATTCGGCAGCCGGCCCTCGGCCCTGGTCCGCAGGACATCGACGGCTTCGACGGGCGTTAGGCCCGTTCCAAGCAACACCGCTAGTTCGCCAGCGACCTTGGGAGCGGCGAAGGAGGTGCCGGCCCAGATGGCCCAGGGGTTGGGGTCACCGTTCGGATCTGTGGGATCCATGACATAGGTGCTGAGCACGGGGACGGCGAGCGCGGAGAAGTCCACCCAGGGGCCGCGGTTCGACCAACCGACAGGGTCAAGATCCACCTCGAGGCCGCCGACCGCAATGACCATCTTGTGGGCCGCCGGGAGCATCGGAACCGTCGTCCCGCTGTTGCCAGCGGCCGCGACGACGACGACGTGATTGGGGATGTGGTGCAGGACGGCGGAAAGCGCCGGCGAGCCGAGGAGGTCGGGATCTTCGAACCCGAGGGAGATATTGATGACCTGGCAGCCGTCGTCGACCGCCTGCAGGATCATGTCCTTCAGCCGCCACGCACCGCCGAGGCCCCAGGAGTCGAGCGCGCGATACTGCCGGATTGTGGCGTCCGGGGCATGGCTGGCCACGATCCCCGTGACGAAGGTGCCGTGTCCTGCGCCGGGATCAAGGGTCGACTCATCGGCCTGGTTGAGCTTCGGCGCTCCGCCCTGCGGCGGGGTGACATTGTCGAACCAGCCGTCCGTGCGCGCGGGCGCGCCAGTGGATTCGAAGCCGCCATCGATCACGCCGATGACCACACCCGCGCCGCGACCCGTGCCCGTGGGCCGCGATGAGCTGTAGGTCGTGCGGTCGGCCTCGCCGCTGGCGCCTTGCGGTTTGATGGGTTTGAAGACGATGGCTTCATAGGTGACGTCATCGAAGCCGATCGAGAGCGGCGCCTGCCCGAGCGGCATATCGGCCACGAGCGTTCGCACGAGGGTGTAGAGCGGCTCGGCGGCCAGCCCGGTCCCCCGCAGCAAGCTGACGCCGATCCGCTCGTCCCGCTCGATATCGTCAACCGACCAGCCGGCATCCGCCAGCTTCGGCAGCACGCGGTCTTCCTGCTCGGTGAGCACCTGGAGCCGGCCGCGCACGATCAGTCGCTGCGCATTGCGCACCAGGTCGATCGGCCCTTGCGGACCGGCCGAGTCGATTTCGTGGAGCCTCTCGATGAAGCGTTCATACCGCCGCAGGAACTCCAGGGTGAGCTTGGGATTCTGCGCGGCGAGCCGACGACTGCGGTCCCAGACCGCGCCGCGTGCGGTGTCGTCGTCCGAGGGTGGCTGTTGCGCCATGATTTCCTCCATCATCAGATCGGAGTAGCCGTGGGCAGCACCCCTTTGTCGCTAGAGGGCGATTCCGACCTGGTGATACATGCTCATCGGCTGCGTGAAGAGATCCTGGCGCATCCGGGCACGACACCGCCAGAGGCGGAGGCCTTCTTGGCGCGCTGCGAGGCGGCCGGAGCGCATGACGCGGCGGCTCTGGTGCACGGCGCGTTGGCCTCCGCATACCGCGAAGCGCAGCGCTATGCCGAGGCGATGACGTATGCCGATCGCGCCGTCACGGAGGGATCCCGGGGCGGCGATGACGACCTGGCTCGGGCCTTGGCTGTGCGGGCGATGGTCCATGTCGAGACCGGTGGTCGGGCCGAGGCGCAAGCGGATCTGGCGCGCGCGGGGGCCTTGAATGTCACCGATCCCACGGTGGCCTTGGGAAGTGCCGTGGTGGCCCATCACTGCGGGGACTATCGCCTGGCGCGGTCGGTCTTGGCCGATCTCGTGTCGCGCTCGGATGTTTCGCCGCTGCACCGGATGATGGCGCTGAACAATCTCGGCGACATCCTGCTGCTTGTCGATGACACCCGCTCCGCCTTGGGGTCATTCCGCGAGGCCCTGGAGATCGCGCAGTCCGTGTCGCCGCACCATGCGCCCTTTGTCGAGGTGGGCATCGGCTCGGCGCTTGCGCAACTCGGCGACCTCGGCGGCGCCCTCGCGGCCTTCCGGCGTGCCGAGACCGATCAGGTGCGGCTGACCGGCGTGGGCATGGACGCGGAGTACCACGCCGAGCTCGCGGCGCTTTTCGGGCGGTTACGCCTCCTGGCCGAAGCCCGAACGTATGCGCAACTGGCTCTCGACCACCTCTCGGCGGCGGCGCCATCGCTGATGATCATCGACGCGATGATGACTGCCGCGCGTCTGGCGCTGCTCGACGGGGATGAGGCGAGCGCCCGCGACCTATTGGCCCGGGCCGAGACGGGGTATGCCGCTCAGGGCCGCCCCGTGGGAGTCGCGATGGCCGCTCTCGAGCGGCTCGCGCTGGCTGTGCCGGGTGACGCGGCCGCCATCGCGGCGCACGCCGATGCCCTCGGTGCCGCCGGTATGACGCGGGCCGCCGCCCGCGGGTGGCTGCGGGCCGCGAGTGCGGCGTGGGAGTCGGGCGATGGGGAGGCTGCTCGTGCCTTGTGGGAGCGGTCGGCCGGCGCGGTGGGGGCCGAGGCGGTGGTGGTGCGGGAGGCTGGCGCACGCCACCAGCTATCGGTCGGCGCTGCGGAGGCGGCGCGGACGCAGGTGCGCGCGGCGCTCGCCGAGATCGACGCCCAATCGGCGCTCGCGGGTGCGCCCGATCTGCGGCATCGCATGGCGGCCGATCGGGCACGCTTTGAGTTGTTGCTGCGTCAGATCAACGAGTCTGATTCTGCCGCAGCACAATTGGACGCCATCCTGCGCGGGCGGCCACCTGCGGTGGGAGCCGTCGAGTTGTCCGAGGATGAGGAGCAGTTGCGTTCGCAATGGCGCGAACTATCCCGACGAATCGAGTCCGCGGACGAGAGCCCCGCCGACCTCGTGGCGCTTGGCGCGCGCCTGGCAGACACCGAACGCGCGCTGCGCGCCGGCGCGTGGGGGCGAGCCGGCGCTGGACGTGATGGCGCAGCGGGGCGCGGCGGCTTGGCGAGTGAAGCGTGTGGAACGGCGGATGGTCCGGCGGGCGGCGCAGCGGGGCGGGCGGCATACGGCCTGACCGAGCTGGCCGCGCACGTGGCCGGTCCGCTGCTCGTGCTGGTGCGCGTGGGCGAGGAGGCGGTGGCCTTCGGCCATGCGGTCGGTGTGACCACTCGCGTGGTGCTCGGCCCATGGCGGCAGGTCACCGAGGACTTGGCGCAACTCTCGCGGGGGCTGGCGCGGGTGGCGACGGGCGGGCGGGGCGGGGCGGCATACGCCGGGACGGTGGCGCTCGCCGCGGGCCTCGACGCAGCTCTGGGGGCGTGCCTGTCCGACACCGGCGACACCGAGTTGCTCGTATTGCTGGACCGCAGCATCGACTCCGCGCCGCTGACCGCGCTACCGCGGATCTGGCGGCGACCGGTGCGTTTTGCCTCGCTGGCCGTCACGGCGGGCCGGGTGGGCTCGGCACTCGCGCGGTCGCCGGTCGTCCTGGTCGCCGCCGGCCCGCGGCTGGACCACGCCGCCGCCGAGGCGGAGGGCGTGGGGGAGATCTGGGCTGAGGAGTCCGAGGTGGCCCGACCGGCTACAGGTATGCCGTTGCCGGTGCCCGACCCACGCTCAGCGTCGGCCGCAGCAGCCGATACCTATAGCCGGTCGGCCCAGGCTGCCACGGTTCGACGGACCACCAGTGCCGTGAGAGGGGACCTACTCGACGCCGACATCGTGCACGTCGCGGCCCACGCGAGCCTGCGGTGGGACAACCCGATGCAGTCCGTCATACACCTCGACGACGGGCCACTTGCCTTGACGGAGCTTGCGGCCGCGCGCGGGGGTGGGCCGCTGCGACTGCTATACCTCTCCGCGTGCTCGCTCGCGAGCGCGCCCACCGACGACGTGCTCGTCGGGGCCATGCCCATGCTCGCCGAGCACGTCGCGCACGAGGTGCTTGCCTCCTCCATCCCGCTCCCCGACGCCCACGCCCCGGGCATCGCGTATGCCGTCCACCGCGCCCTCCGCTCCGGCCGCTCCCCCGCCGCAGGCCTCGCCGACGCTCGCGGCGGCCTGGTCAGGGAAATGGACACGGTGGACAACTCTGCGTGGGCCGCCCTCGCCTGCCTTGCGGTGCATACGGCAGCGCCCTGAGCCGCCGCACTCACCGTCATCGTCCTTTCCGCGAAAACCCAGCGAACGAGCCAACTGACTGTCAGCAGGCGCTGCATGGCTGAGGAGCCACGCAAACGCGGCAAGGTCACGTCCGGCATCGTGACTGGGCTCGCGCTGCTCGCGGCCTTGGGACTTCACGTGCTGACCAAGCAAGCGGAGGCGAAGTACTACTACCACGTTGGTTCCTGCGTGACCGTCGATGGCTTTGACCAGGCCGACGTTGATTGCGCCGCCAAGGGCTTGCGCTTCCAGGTGGCGACGACCGTGGTCAATGCCGAACTCGACGTGTGTAACCGGGCGCGGTGGCCCGAACGGTTGAGACGCGATCACCACTGTCGGATGATTGGTTGGCGAAGCCTAGCCCTCGATCACCAGCGGTTTCTCGCCAGGTTGGGCCACCGTCGCCGCAGCTCGGACGAGAAGTCGCGCAGGCCGAGCCTGTCGAACGAGGCCATGAGTTGTAGCGGAGTCAGTCTCGGCCGAGCAGACTCCGTAGATTGCCGCCAAAGTGCGTGAACGACGGCCTCAGGGTAAAGATCGAGCTGGTCCAGGAGGAGGACATCCGGATGCACGGCTTCAAGGTGGTGGCGGTGCATCTCATCAGGCGGGAAGTCCTTGAGATTGAACGTGACGATGATTTGGCACTCGGAGTGCACAGCCGCCGCTAGCACGTGCCGGTCCTTGGGGTCGCATGCCTGGGTGATGGATAGGATCAGCACGCGTTATGCACTGACTTTCTCGGCCGTCCACGATGTGGCCCTTCGCGGTCCGGACAAATGACCCGGTATGCCGTCCGCCCACCCCCGCGCGCACCGCACCAAGCCGACGGGGCACCGGGGTGGCGTGGGTGGCTGAGGGTCGGCAGCGGTCGGTCGAGCCAGCCCCGCCCCTTGCCCCGACGCGCCGGCTCCTGCACAGTGAGTCCACGCCGCGCGGGCGGCGACCGGTCAACGACGACGGGAGGGTGGCCATGGCCGAACCCACGCTCATCGGCTCGGTCCAACGCGCCCTCCGGCTGATGGAGGCGGTGGCGGCCAGCGAGGATGCCGTGCCGGCCAAGAGTCTGGCTCGGATGGTCGGGCTGGCCCTGCCGACGACCTACCACCTGCTGCGCACGCTGGTCCACGAGGGCTACCTGCGCAAGCTCACCGACGGCTACGTGCTCGGACCATCCGCGATGGTCGCGTCACCGCCGGCGATGCAGGCCTTGCTGCCGCGAGTCCGGCCGGTCCTGAAGTCGCTGCGTGACGAGGTGGGCGGCGCCACCTACCTGTCGGTCTACAGCGACGGCGAGATCCGCTTGGTCGACATTGCCGATGGTCCCGACGCACCCTGCGTGGACCTGTGGGTGGGGGTCCAGGACTCGGGGCACGCCACCGCCTTCGGCAAGGCGATCCTCGCCGGACTGAGCGCCGAGCGCCGAGCCGACTACATCGCCCGGCACCAGCTGCACGATCTGACCCCCAACACGATCACCGACCGGCGGGCCCTGGCCCAGCGCCTCGAGGACCACGCCGACATCTGGGCCGACTCCGAGGAGTACCTCCTCGGGACCTCGTGTCT
Source organism: Nostocoides veronense (assembly GCF_039531185.1). Classification (NCBI taxonomy): domain Bacteria; kingdom Bacillati; phylum Actinomycetota; class Actinomycetes; order Micrococcales; family Intrasporangiaceae; genus Nostocoides; species Nostocoides veronense. The sequence goes on along the minus strand of NZ_BAAAPO010000025.1, from coordinate 7,819 downwards.
GGCGGCGCCGATCCGCGTCGGCGGTGTCGTCGGGGCAGTCGCGGTGTCACTGCCGGCCCGGCGACCCGGCCACGAGCAGCACGCGGCCGCGCTGCAGCGCGCGGCCCGACGGCTGGGCTGGGCGATGGCCGAATCGTCGATCACTCCCTGACTCACCATCTGAAATCAGCGCCCTGTCGCGGCAGCAGTCGCCGGTTGGACGATGTGGTCCTCGCTCAAGGAGGAGCCCATGAGTAGCCGCATCGATGCCGCTGTCCAGCGTGACCTGTACGACCAGATGGTCCTGATCCGCACCTACGAGGAAGCCATCCTGCGTGAGTACCACGCGGACAAGAAGCCGGCGTTCGACATCGGCGCCGGCCTCATCCCCGGCGAGATGCACCTCGCGGCCGGCCAGGAGCCGGTTGCGGCCGGCGTCTGCGCGCATCTGAGCCGCGGTGATGCGGTGACCGCGACGCACCGCCCGCACCATTTCGCCATCGCCCACGGCGTCGACCTCAACCGGATGACCGCCGAGATCTTCGGTCGCGTCGACGGTCTGGGGCGTGGTCGTGGTGGTCACATGCACCTTTTCGACCCGGACGCGCACTTCTCCTGTTCGGGCATCATCGCCGAGGGCTACCCGCCCGCAGCCGGTCAGGCGCTGGCCTTCAAGAAGCGCGGCACCGACCGCGTTGCCGTTGCCGTCACCGGTGAGGGAGCGGCCAACCAGGGCGCCTTCCACGAGACCCTCAACCTCGCGGCGCTGTGGAAGCTCCCCGTCATCTTCGTCGTCGAGGACAACGACTGGGGCATCTCGGTGCCGCGCAGCGCGTCGACCTCGGTGGCCAACAACGCCGAGCGGGCCGCGGCATACGGAATCCCGGGTGTGCGGGTCGAGGACAACGCGGTCGAGGCGGTCCACGAGGCCGCCGGCGAAGCAGTCGAGCGAGCCCGCAACGGTGGCGGCCCGACTTTGATCGAGGTGCACACCCTGCGCCTGTGGGGCCACTTCGAGGGTGACGCCCAGGGCTATCGAGCCGACCTCGAGGGCGTGCCCGGCAAGGACCCGATCCCGACCTACGAGGCCGTCCTGCGTGAGGCTGGCATCCTCGACGACGCTGCCGTCGCGATCACCCGGCGGGCCGCCTCCGACACGGTCGAGTCCGCGATCGCCTTCGCCAAGGCGAGTCCCGAACCGGACCCGTCCACCGTCCGTGACTACGTCTTCGCCTGAGCAGGAAGGGAATCGAGATGAGCATCGACACCACCCAACAGCCCGCCACGCAGGGCGACCCGGCGGAGCAGCCGGCGGCCGCCCCGGCCACCAAGCGGCTCAACACCGCCAAGGCCATGGTCGAGGCGATCGCGCGCGAGATGGAGCGTGACGAGGACGTCTTCGTGCTCGGCGAGGACGTCGGCGCCTACGGCGGCATCTTCTCCTCGACCACCGGGCTGCTCGACCGGTTCGGACCGGAGCGGGTCATGGACACCCCGATCTCCGAGACCGGATTCATCGGCGCGGCGATCGGTGCGGCCACCGAGGGGATGCGACCCATCGTCGAGCTGATGTTCGTCGACTTCTTCGGGGTCTGCATGGACCAGATCTACAACCACATGGCCAAGATCCACTTCGAGTCCGGCGGCAACGTCAAGGTGCCGATGGTGCTCATGACCGCGGTCGGCGGCGGCTACTCCGACGGTGCCCAGCACTCCCAGTGTCTGTGGGGCACCTTTGCCCACCTGCCCGGCATGAAGGTCGTCGTGCCGTCCAACCCGGCCGACGCGGCCGGACTGATGACCGCCGCGATCCGCGACGACAACCCGGTGGTCTTCATGTTCCACAAGGGCATCCAGGGACTCCCATGGATGGCCAAGAACAAGCGCTCCATCGGTCCCGTTCCGACCGGTGACCACGTCGTCGAGATCGGCAAGGCGGCCACCGCCCGACCCGGCTCGGACGTCACCGTCGTCACCCTGTCGTTATCGGTCCACCACGCTCTGGACGTCGCCGAGGAGCTCGCCGCCGACGGCATCGCCGACGTCGAGGTGATCGACCTGCGCAGCATCGTGCCGCTCGACACCGAGGCGATCATCGAGTCGGTGACCCGGACGGGCCACCTCGTGATCGTCGACGAGGACTACCAGTCGTTCGGGCTCTCGGGAGAGATCGCGGCCCGGATCGCCGAGCACGACCCGACCATCCTCAAGGCACCGATCAGCCGGGTGGCCGTGCCGGACGTGCCGATCCCCTACGCCCGCCCGCTGGAGTACGCCGCCCTGCCGACGCCCGCGCGGATCAAGGAAGCCATCATCGGTCAGGTGGCGCCGGCATGACCGATGTCGTCTTCCCGGTCATCTCCCAGTCCGACCCGGACGCGGAGGGAACGCTGGCCACGTGGTTCGCCGAGGACGGTGCCGTCGTGGCCGAGGGTGACCTGCTCGCCGAGGTCGCCGTCGACAAGGTCGACATGGAGCTCGTGGCGCCGGTCGCCGGCACGATCACGCTGATTGAGGACGAGGGCGCGGTGCTCCGGGCCGGCGCGCTCATCGCGACGATCGACTGACCGCTGCCCTCACCTGCCTGGTGTGCCTGAGACCGCGCTCCAGCGTGGTCTCAGGCACACAAGGCGGTCAGACCGGTACGCCGTTGAGGTCGGTTGCGACGACGCCCTCGCCCCAGGCGACCTTCGGCGTCGCGTAGAAGTTGACTCCTGCGGCGGTCCAGTGCGGCCCGAGGGCGCCGAGGCGTTGCAGGAAGGAGCGACGTCCTTGCGGTCGGCTCGCGACCACCCGGTCTCGAGGACTGCGGCTGCCCGGCGCAGGGCCATCCACAGCGCCTGTGCCTCACCCCGGATGGTCTCGGACCACAGCGCCGCCTCGACGCCGAGCACCGACTCCTGGGCAGGCCGCCCTCGACCGTCGTCGTCGGATCCCAGTCGTAGTAGCGCGGGACGTCGCAGTCGCCACTGCAGGCCCAGATCAGGCCGATCGGGGTCTCGGGGGAGTACTTCTGGTCGAGGTCGGACTTGAGCTCGAACGAAGGTCGACAGTGTGGGAAACGTCCAGCTCGAGGCAGCCACGGCCGAGAACATCCCGGAGGTCTCCACCGTGCCGCCGGGGAGCACCGTCTTGGACAGTGCCTACGTGACGCGAACAAGCTGACCATCCTCGTCTACGCGCCAATTCTCGCTTTGCCAGGACGGCCGCAAGACTGGGACCGTCGAGGCGAAGCATCACGCGTCTCACCGCCGGGAAGTCGTGCGCCTAAGCAGCGTTCAGCCCCTCGGACGGATGAGCGCTTTGTGTGAGGGTTTGGTGCGTAGAGATGGTGCAGGTGACCCATGTGTCGGTCTGTCTGATCGGGCGACGATGAGTCAGCCCGGGCGGACGGCCCGGCCGATAGGAGGACACCGGAATGACCGCACAGGACGTGGCCGCCGCCGTGGCGGGGCCGAACGAGACTCAAGTCCTGCCCACCCGGCCGCCGCTTTCCCGCGCGGCCCAACTTGCCGTAGCAGCGAGCCTGATCCTGGCCGGTTTCCTCAATGGAGGGACTCAGTTCGTCGGCCATCTCGTCATCGATGACGGCGGCGACTTCGGCGACCAGATCCGCTGGGGCGCTGAGCACCCCGTATTCCACGGCGTCGAGCAGTTTGCGCTCCTGGCGAGCATGCTGTTCCTGCCGGTCGCCGTCCTCGGACTCGCCCAGGTGACGCGGCACCGGGCGCCGAGGCTGACCGCGGTCGGGATTCTGCTCACCTTGTGGGGTTTCTGGGGTTTTCACAACATCCTCGCGCTGGGCTACACCGCCGGGACGATCGCGCCGCCCGCGCTCGGGGTCGATGCCGCGGTCCGGCTCAATGACGCCTTTCTGGAGCACCCCGGGGCCGTGTTCGGAGCGTTGGTGCCGCATCTGCTCGGCTCGTTGTTGGGCCTGATCCTGTTGGCGGCGGCGGGCTGGCGTGGCAGGAGCCTGCCGCGCATCCCGCTGGTCCTGCTGGTCGCGTTCCTGCTCTGGGACTTCCTCCTGCCGCCGGTCGGGCCGTTCGAGGCGCACCTGCTGCTGCTGGTCTCTTTCGGTTGGCTCGGAGTGCACGTGGCGCGGATGTCGTGGCGGGAGTGGAGCGGGACGGCGGAGCCGGGAACATACTGACCCCATGAGCGGGAGCACTCCGGCGAGGGTGGCGCCCTGGTCGGCGGCTGCGGCGACCATCGCCCTCTCCCTCGCCGCCGCGTGGGTCACCGGGACCGGGTCCGGCCGGGCGGCGGGGCTGCACGAGGTCGGTCTGAAGCTTCTGGTGATGCCGCTGCTGTGGGCCATCCCCGGGGCGCTCATCGCAGCGCTCGGCCCGCTGCTGCTCGGCTGGTCGATGATCGCGGTGGCGGCACTGTTCGCCCTCTCTGCCCTGGCCGGTGCGAGCCTGCAGGCCGGCGTCACCTCGGGCGCACCCTGGTGGATCTGGTATGCCGATCGGGCCTCGGCGCTGATCGTGCCGCTGACGTTGGTGGTGCTGCTGCTGCTGCCGGACGGACGACTGCCATCCGGGCGCTGGCGACCCTGGGCCACGGTTGCGGTCGGGCTTCAGGTCCTGGCCGTGGCCGCCTGGGCATCCCTGCAGGGGCCGGCGGCGGCACCGGACTCCTCGCTGCCGGCCTGGACGCGTGAGTTCGCGAATCCGGTCGGCCTCCTCCCCAGCGGATGGGGCGAGCCGCTGCAGAGCTGGGCCGAGATCGCGATCCAGGTGCCGTTCCTGCTCGTGCCGGTCGCGGTCTACGGGAAGCTGAGAGGCGCCCGCGGCGACACCCGCCGGCGGGTGGTCAGCGTCCTGCTCGCCGTCGTGGCCTTCACGCTCCTCGTCGTCGTAGGACGCTGGCTCTGGCCGGCCGGCGGCGATCTGCTCGACATCGTCGCAGGCGGGCTGCTGGCCCTGACCGTAACGGCGAGCGTGCTCCGCTTCCGCCTGGGCTGGGTGGACCGGGTCGTGGGCCGGCTGACCGTCTTCCTCGTGCTCGCAACAGTGCTCGCGCTCGGGTATGCCCTGGTCGTCTCCCTCGCGTCCACTGCCGGGTCGCAGGTCTCACCGGTCGCGGTCGGCCTCATCGCCGCCGCGGTCACCCTGGCCCTAGCCCCGGCCCGGGCCCGCCTCCATGACGCGGTCGACTGGGCCCTCTACGGCGACTCACGCGAGAGCGCCCGGGTGCGACGACTGACCGAAGAGCTCGCGTCCAGCCGGCACCAGCTCGTCACCGCACGGGAGGAGGAGCGGGTGCTGCTGCGACGTCAGCTCCACGACGGCCTCGGACCGACACTTGCAGGAGTCGCGATGCAGCTGCGCGACCTGGACCAGATCGTCCAAGAGGATCCCGACCTGGCACGGAGCAGACTGGACCGCCTGGCGCAGGCGACCCATCAGGCCCTGAACGAGGTCCGACAGATGAGCCGGCAGCTGCGCCCGCCGGCACTGGACGAGCTCGGGCTGGTCGGTGCCCTCGAAGAGGTCGCCGAGAGCCTGGGCCTCGACTGCGTGGTGGTCAGCGAAGACCTCGGCGTGCTCCCGCCTGGACCCGAGGCCGCCGCATACCGGATCGGGCGCGAAGCACTCACCAACGTCGCCCGCCACTCCGGATGCACTTCGGCGCAGCTGACGATCGCCCGACACCGCGACGGCCTACAACTCGAGGTGCGTGACCACGGTGCCGGGCGCAGCGGCCCAACCGGAGTGGGGACGCTGTCCATGCGGGAGCGGGCACACGAGCTCGGCGGGTCGCTCTCGATCGAGGACACCGACGGCGGAGGGACCACGGTTCGCGCCTGGCTGCCCCTCCCCGCGCAGGGAGGGACCCGATGAGCCCGATCCGGGTCGTCCTCGTCGACGACCACCCCATGTTCCGCGAGGGCGTGCGCTTCACGCTCCAACGAGCCGACGACATCGAGGTCGTCGCCGAGGCGGCAGACGGAGCCGCCGCCATCGCTGCCGTCGTCGACACCGCCCCAGACGTCGTCCTCATGGATCTCGCGATGCCGGGGATCGGCGGCCTCGAAGCGATCACGAGGATCCTCCACGACCACCCGAGCGTCGCCGTCCTGGTACTGACCATGTCCGAACACGACACAGCCCTCTTCGCCGCGCTGCGGGCCGGGGCACGCGGATACCTCGTCAAAGGTGCACCCGGTCAGGAGATCGTCTCGGCGATCCGCTCCGTCGCCGCAGGTCACGTCCTGATCGGCGCGCCCGTCGCGGCCCGCACCCTCGAGGTCCTCACCGACCCCGGCCCGCGCGGGTCCGCGGACCCAGAGCACGACTACGGACTCACCCAACGAGAGCATGAGGTACTCGCACTGCTGGCCCGCGGCATGACGAACCAACAGATCGCCGACAGACTCGTCATCTCACCGATCACCGCCCGCAACCACGTGAGCAACATCCTGACGAAACTCCAGGTACGCAGCCGCCGCGACGTGATCCGTCGCTTCGGACGCCACGAAGAACCCTGAGCACAGGCCCATGCCGGCAGCGTGAACAAAGACCGACCGGCGCACCAACGCGTTACGTGAGTCCTTTCAGCACCCCTCTGTGTCAAGAGGGGGACTGTCCGGTGAAAGGTGTTTCTGGCTCGACACGCCGACGAGGTCGGCGAGGAAGGCTGGTCACCGATGACCGAGGCAACATTGAAGGGCATGAGTTCGATGCCCAAGGAAGCGAAGAAGAGGACTTCAGCGAGAGCGACTCCTGGTGAGCGGGCGGCGGTGGCCGAGCTGGTCAAGGCCGCTCGGGCTCGTGGTGAGGAGCTGACCGGCCCGGAGGCCTGTTGAAGTCGATCACCGCCACTGTCCTGGAGGCGGCGCTCGAGGAGGAGATGACCGATCACCTCGGTCACGCCAAACACCAGGCTCCCGAGGGTGGTGCCGGCAACATCTGCAACGGCACCCGGGCCAAGACGGTGCTGACCGATACTGCTGGCGAGGTCACCATCGAGGTGCCGCGGGACCGGGCCGGCACGTTCGCTCCGGTGATCGTGAAGAAGCGGCAGCGTCGTCTCACTGATGTTGATGCGGTGGCAATCTCGTTGTACGCCAAGGGCCTGACCACGGGCGAGATCTCCGCGCACTTCGCCTGGGGGTACCTCCCGCTTGCGGGGGCGGTGTACGGCGCGAGCATCTGCAAGGACACCGTCTCGAGGATCACCGAGAAAGTGGTCGAGGAGATGCAGTCCTGGTCCAGCCGTCCGCTGCAACGGGTCTACGCGGCGATCTTCATCGACGCGATCTACGTCAAGGTCCGTGATGGGCAGGTCGGCAACCAGCCGTTCTACGCCGCGATCGGGGTCGACCTGGACGGCCGCCGTGACGTGCTCGGCCTGTGGGCCGGGCAGGGCGGCGGGGAGAGCGCGAAGTTCTGGATGAGCGTGCTCACCGACCTGAAGAACCGCGGCGTCCAGGACGTCTTCTTCATCGTCTGTGACGGCCTGAAAGGCCTGCCCGATTCGGTGAACGCGGTCTTCCCGCAGGCGATCGTGCAGGCATGCGTGATCCACCTGATCCGGGCCACCTTGCGGTACGCCTCGCGCAGGTACTGGGACCAGCTCGCCAAGGATCTGAAGAGCATCTACACCGCAGCCACGGCCCAGGCCGCCTGGGCGGCGTTCGAAGAGCTCGAGGAGAAGTGGGGCAAGACCTACCCCGCGATCCCGAAGATGTGGCGAGCAGCGTGGGAGGAGTTCACCCCGTTCCTGGACTACGACGTCGAGATCCGACGGGTCCTGTTCAGCACCAACGCGATCGTTATCTTGAGCCAGCTTCAGGGTGTCGTTGATGTAGCCGATGGCCTGGATCGGT
>NZ_BAAAPO010000024.1:0-59561 GCF_039531185.1 Nostocoides veronense | reverse complement strand
TCCGTGGAGCCACGCAGGGTGGGGACTTTCAGTGAGCAGGTCTGGGGACTTTCAGTTGAGCGCCATCACAGGTCGTCAGCACACTGGCGAAGCCCGCGTCATTGCCGCCGACCGAGATCGTGACATAGGCCGTGGAGCTGGTCAGGGCCGATAGTTGGGTATTCGTGACGTCCGGGATTTTGGCGCCGGAGCAGGCCCGGAAGTTCAGGCTGTAGCCGGAGGCGCTGGCAATCAGGCTCGGGTAGGCATAGACCGAGCGCTGGCACGACGTTCCGTCATTGAGGTAGCTGCGGGTGCCGGTCCCGGAGGAGTAGCTATCGCCGAGGGCGACATACGAGGAGCCGGCGGCCTGGGCTGGGAGGGCGATGGCGGCGATCAGCGTCGTCGCGCCGGCGGTCGCGAGGGCAAGGAGGGCGGGGCGGGGGGTGGTCATGCGACAGCAGGCTAGGCCCACGCCGGGAGTAGCGGGGGATTTTCGGCATACGCATTCGAGCCCTGACCCGGCCCGAGACCTACGGACAACGGCCTCAGAACGACGTGCCCGTGAGTCGCTCGAATGCCTCGACATAGCGGTTGCGCGTCTGGTCGACGACCTGCACGGGCAGCGGTGGCGGTGCTTCGCCGGAGAGCTTGTCCCAGCCGCTCTCGTGGGTGAGCCAGTCGCGGACATACTGCTTGTCGAAGGACGCCTGCGGACGCCCCGGCTGCCACTGGTCGGCGGGCCAGAAGCGCGAGGAGTCGGGGGTCAGCACCTCGTCCGCGAGCATGATCTCGCCATCCGCGTCGAGGCCGAATTCGACCTTCGTGTCCGCCAGCAAGATGCCGCGCTCGGTAGCGATCTCGTTGCCGCGCAACAGGATCGCGATCGTGAGGTCACGCGCCTGGGCGGCGCGTTCGGCGCCGAGATCGTGCACCACTCGCGAGAACGGGATCGGCTCGTCGTGCTCGCCCTGCGGCGCCTTGGTCGAGGGCGTGAAGATCGGCTCGGGCAGCTTGGAGCCGTCGACGAGCCCGTCGGGGAGAGGTATGCCGCTGACGGCGCCGGTGGCGAGATACTCCCCCAACCCACCACCGGTTAGATAGGCCCGAGCGACGCATTCGACGGGCAGCATGTCCAGCCGCCGGACCAGGATTGCCCGCCCGGCGACGGCGTCCGGCACGTCCGTCGACAACACATGATTCGGGAGCAGATCGGCCAGTTGGTCGAACCACCACAGCGACAGTTGCGTCAGCACCCGTCCCTTGTCGGGGATCGGCGTCGTCAGGATGAAGTCGTATGCGGAGATGCGATCTGAGGCGACCAGCAGCAGGCGGTCGGGATCGACTTCACCGTCGGCAAGCAGCGGAGCGTAGAGATCGCGCACCTTGCCGGAGTAGACAGGCGCGTAGCCGGGAAGCTCGATCATGTTCTCTCCCAATGATCTTCAGCCGGGGACGTGGATGTCGCCATGGGCGGCCGCGAGGGCGATATCGCGCCGGAAGTGGCCGCCCGGCAGGTCAATCTGAGCGATCCTGGAGTAGGCCGCGGCCCGCGCCGCCTGGAGGTCAGAGCCCAGCCCCACGGTGCAGAGGACTCGCCCGCCGGCACTCACGAGGCCATCGCCATCTCGTTTTGTGCCCGCGTGCAGGACGTATGCCGCCCGCTCCCCCAGGTCGCCGGGCTCGTCCGCCCCGGTGATCGGGTCGCCGGTGCGGGGGGTCACGGGATAGCCGTCGGCGGCGAGGACGACGGTGACCGCGGCGTCGGGGCGCCAGGTCAGCGGAGGCAGGCGGTCGAGGTGGCCGGTGGCTGCGGCATACAGCAGGGTCGAGAGGGGGGTCGCGAGCCGCGCGAGGACCACCTGCGTCTCCGGGTCACCGAACCGGGCATTGAACTCGATGACCCGCGGGCCGCGCGCGGTCAGGGCCAGCCCGACGTACAAGACGCCGGCGAAGGGCATACCGAGCAGCGCCATCTGGCGAATGGTCGGTTTGGCGACCCGCTCGACAACCTCCTCGACGAGTCCCACTGGTGCCCAGTCGAGCGGCGAATAGGCGCCCATACCACCGGTATTCGGGCCGGTGTCGCCCTCGCCGATCCGCTTGAAATCCTGCGCCGGGGCGAGCGGGATGACATTCTCGCCATCGCTGATGCAGAAGAGGGAGACCTCCGGGCCGTCGAGGAACTCCTCGACGACGATCCGTCCATCGGGGCGCTCGAGGCAGGCGGCGGCGTGGGCAAGGGCGGCATCACGGTCGTCGGTGACGACGACGCCCTTGCCGGCGGCCAGGCCATCGTCCTTGACGACGAAAGGCGCGCCGAAGGCATCAATCGCCTCCGCCACCTCCTCGACGGTGGTGCACACGTGCGACATCGCGGTAGGCACGCCGGCTTCGGCCATGATGCGCTTGGCGAAGGCCTTGCTGCCCTCGAGTTGGGCGGCCCTCGCCGACGGGCCAAAGGTCGCAAAGCCCGCTGCCCGCAGGTCGTCGGCAACGCCCTCGACGAGGGGAGCTTCCGGCCCGATAACGACAAGATCGACCGCCTGATCGCGGGCCAGCTCGACGACCGCCTCGCCATCGGTCAGATTGGTCAGGGGTATGCAGTCCGCGAGCCCCGACATCCCAGGGTTCCCCGGCGCTGCGAGGACCTGCTCGACGCCCGGATCGGCCGCCAGCGCCCGCACCAGGGCATGTTCCCGCGCGCCCGACCCCACCACCAGCACCTTCACGCGCGCAAGCCTATGTGCCCGTCCACCGGGCCGCCGCCCCGCCCGCCATCCGGCCGCCGCGCCGGGTCGCCCCAGCCGCCGTGCCGCTTCGCCCCAGCCGCGCCGCCCCAGGTCACCACCCGAGCCGAGCGGGGTTTCTGAACGGGAGCGGGGTTCTCGACCAGCCGAGCGGGGTCTCTGAGTGCGAGCGGCCCTATATCCCCGCTCGCACTCACAAGGGCCGCTCGGCTCGCGGCGCCCAACCAGTGCGTGGGCTGGGTTCTTCGGCGATGCGGGGAGACGGGGACGCGAGGTACGAGCGGACCCGCCGACCCGATGAGGAGGAAAACAGAAAGTAATAGGAACGGCGCGGCGTCTCGGGGAGCAGGGGGGGATTCCCCCGAGACGCCGCGCCGTGGGCACGTGGCGCACTGGTTGGGGGGAACCGGCGCTCTGCGTGCGGGTTGACGCGGGATCAACCAATGAAAGTTTTACAAAAACCTACTCAGAAGTAAAGCCCAGCCCTGTGGGCTCCCCGCCATTGACGGAAACCCGCCAGTTCGAGGAAGATCTCCCCGTGCAGACACGGAGCCCGGGGGGCCGCGCCGACGATGCTCGCTTCCCGATCAGCGAGGAAGAGATCAGCTTCGTCTACATGGGGATTATCGGCCAGGCCAACCCCAGCGCCACCTCCCTCGTCGCCTCGGGCATGGACCGCCAACTCGTCGAGCAGGCCGCGCTCGTGCTGCATACGCGGGGCTTGGTGATCATCGGACCGGACGGATCGTGGGAGGTCCCGGCCCCGGACATCGCCCTGCCGGCTTGGGCCGCCGACACCGAGCGACGCGCTCGCGCCTGGCGCGCCACGGCCAGTGAACTGCATCAGGTGTATGCCGCCGCCCGGCAGGTTCAGCCCGCAGACGCCGGGAACCGCGATATCGGCAGCTTGGCCGATATCGCCTCCGCGACGGCGACGATCACGGCCGCCGCCAACAAGGAGATTCTGTGCATCCGCGCGGACTCGCGCCGGACCCGCTAACTCCTTCTCGACCCCTACAACTCACACAAAGAGACCTTCCGGAACGCCCGGGGAGAGGCGATCGACATCCGGGCCATCTATGACCACGCGGTGCTCGACACCCCGGGGACCCTCGATGCACTTCGGGAGCGAATCATCGGTGGTGAGGAGGTCCGGCTGATGGGACCGGTCCATTTCTCAACAGTCATCGTCGACGAATCAGCAGCCGTGGTCGAGTTCAGCAATATTGATCCCAGCGGTCACGGCTCCCTACTCGTCCGCAACAAGGCCTTCGTCACCGCCCTCGTGCGCATCATGAACACCCTCTGGGCCCTCGCCGTGCCGATGGCCGCGGAAATGGACCGAGATGCCGGCGGGACGGCGAGTCGCGATGCGGTCATTCTGAAGTTGATGGCCAGCGGCGCGACCGACTCGACGATCACGCGCCGCCTCGGGATCTCCCATCGCACCGTAGAGCGGCGCGTCCGTCACCTGATGGATTCCCTCGGGGCCGAGACGCGCTTCCAGGCGGGCGTCGAGGCCGCGCGCCAGGGGCTCGTGTGAGGGCCTAGACTTTTACGTTCGCAGCTTTCCCCGCCCGATCGAGAGTTCGTCGTGAGCAACCCCTCCCCTGCGTCGACTGCCGATGTGGTCGCCCGGGAAATCACCCATGAGCAAGCGCACGTGGACCGCGTGTATGCCGAGTTGAGCCGCGCCAGTGACCGCGCGAGTCTCGTTGCCGCAGATGGGATGTCGCGCGGCCGCACCGACCGGCGCGGCGACATCCGCGACGAGGAGATCACCGGCCTGTTCGAACGCGATGCGCTCGTCTTCAACGCCGCGCGCCGCCAGGCCACCCTTGATCAGCAATACGAAGGTCTCGTCTTCGGCCGACTCGACATGGTGGATCTTGGCGCCAATCGCGGCACGCCCGCAGCCGACCTGCCCGACGAGTGGTGGCTCGACGCGGATCGGGAAGTGCGCTATATCGGCCGTCTCGGCGTGCGCGATGAGGACTACGAACCGCTGGTTGTGGATTGGCGCGCCCCCGCGGCATCGGCCTTTTATCGCGCCACTCCGGTCGAGCCGATGGGCGTCATCCGGCGAAGAGTATTGCGCAGCAGTGGTTCTCGGGTCATCGGTGTTGAAGACGATCTCATGGCGCCGTCGGCCCCCGACGACTTGGTGATCACGGGCGATGGCGCGCTCATGGCCGCTCTGACGCGCACGCGCGGGTCGCGGATGCGCGATATCGTCGCGACAATTCAGCGGCACCAGGACGAGGCGATCCGCGCCCCTGGCCGCGGCGTCACCGAGATCACCGGTGGCCCCGGCACGGGCAAGACGGTCGTGGCGCTGCACCGGGCGGCATACCTGCTCTACAACGAGCGGCGGCGGTATGAGGCCGGAGGAGTCCTCGTCATCGGTCCCTCGAGTGCCTACACCGCATACATCGAGCGCGTCCTGCCCTCGCTCGGCGAGGACTCGGTCACGCTGCGCTCACTCGGTGATGTCGTCGACGCCGTGTCGACGGGCCGACTCGATCGCCCCGAGGTGTCGGCCATCAAGGGCACCTTGCGCGTGCGTCGACTGTTGGAACGCGCCGCCGGCGGGCGGGTTCCTGGCGCACCCGAGAGCTTCCGGGCCTTTGTTGGCGGCCAGGCCATCAACCTGAATGTCCATGTGCTGGATGACATTCGGCGCCGCGCCTTGCGTGGACACGCCCGCAATGCGGCCGCGAAGGCCGTCCGCACCATGCTCGCGGAAGCCGCGTGGGCCACCCATCGCATTGGCGAACGCGCGGACTTTTTCGAGGCCTTCGAGCAGTCGATGGCGGTCGATGACTTCCTGGAGGCGTGGTGGCCGCAAGTCGATCCGCGCGAGGTCTTGCTGTGGCTCGCGGACACGGATCTGGCGTACCGCCATGGTCGTGGAGTATTCACTGACGGCGAGTTGGCGGCCTTCGCGCAGTCGATGCGCGATGCCTTGGCGTGCGGTCAATGGACAGTGGCCGATGTTGCCCTGATCGATGCCCTGTCCGCCCATGTCGGGCCAGTCCAAGAGGGTCAAGACGAGGATCGTGGGTTCTACGAGATCGACGAATTGGACGATCGATTGGGCCCGGATGGGGCGCGTCTCGGCGGTCCGCTCTCGATGCGAACGGGCGCCGCAGTCGCCCCTGGAGACCCTCGAGAAGCCTTGCTACGCGGGCAAATTGGGAAACCGGCCGAGTACGCCCACGTGCTGGTTGACGAGGCGCAGGACCTCTCGCCCATGCAATGGCGGATGATCGGCCGCCGAGCTGAATACGCCTCTTGGACGGTCGTCGGTGATGCCGCGCAGGCCTCCTGGACCGACGCTGCCGAAGCGGTAGCCGCGCGTGAGGAGGCCTTCGGCTCGCAGCCGCGCCGGCTCTTCCACCTCGACACCAACTATCGCAACGCCCGCGAGATCTTTGACTACGCGCGGGACGTCATACTCCCCCTCGTGCCGGATGCGGACATCCCGAATGCGGTGCGCGAGACGGGTATTGCACCGACCGAGGCTCCGCTGTCACTGGACACTTTCGTCTCAGTCCGCGATGCCCTGGACGTCTTGGGCGAGCAGGTCGCGGGCTCCATCGCCATCATCACGCCCATGCGGTATGCCGATCGGCTGGCTCCGCTGGACGGCGCCCTCGACGGCCGCGTCGTCGTCATCGACCCCATGTCGACCAAGGGCCTGGAGTGGGACGCAACGATCATCGTCGATCCCGAGGCCATCATCGACGAGGCCCCAGGTGGGGTGCGGGTGCTCTATGTTGCCCTGACCCGCGCGGCGCACCGAATGACGGTGCTGCGCCGGGGCTGACCTCGCCCCGGGGGCGAACCACAAAGAAACTTGTATCAATCACTTGACACAAGATCTTCTGTGCGTTCATGCTCTCTTGTATCAGTTCAACGATACAAGACGGAGGCGTCGCATGTCAGTCCAACTCCTATTCCCTTTCATGGGTCTCGCTCTCCTGGCCGTTCTGGTCGTGGCCGTCATTCGCCTCGTGAGCGCGCGCGGCCTGCGCGCCGAAGCGGCGGGAGCCGACCTGGCCGCGGTCGAGCAATGGACGACACTATGGCGCTGGATCGGCATCGCGGTGGGCGCGACCCTGGCGATCGGTGCGCTGAACGCGCAGCAGGTCGGGCTCGGGCGCCTCGCGATGTCGGCACCCGCAATCGCCGGCTGTGCGGTCTTGCTCGCCATCATGCTGGGCGAGTTGACGATTCGCCGGCCCAAGGCCGAGCGACGGACGGCCACGCTGCTGACCCGCACGATCGCGGACTTACTCCCTCGCGTGCGGACGTGGATTGCCAGCCTGGGTGTCGTCCTGCTCGGCACGCTGCTGCTCGTGGGAGTGCTGACCGCTTCGCCGGACGACATGGGCCGGGCCGGACGAGCCCTGACGGCCTCCTGCCTGTTCGACCTGCCCGGGGGTGAGTCGACGATGCAGACCAATACCAATGGCCCTTACCCCGGAAGCTTCTATGCCATCCCCGCCGCCCTCGCCATGATCGCCACCATTTGCTGCGCCGTTGTCGCCGGCCGAGCAATCCGGGACCGGGCGAATCCGGATGCCGGCCACACGGCATACGACACCGGCCTGCGACGCGACGCGATGAGCCGCGTGGTGAGCGCCGTGGGGGCTACGGCATATGGCACGGCGGCGCCGATCGCCTTCGTCATGGCCACTGCACTCACCAGCAACGATTGCCTCAGCGGCGGCGACTTCTTTGCGGGAATGCTGGTCGTTGCTGGCCTGATCAGCCTCGTCGTCGCGGCCGTCCTGCTCGCAAACGTCCTGCTTCCCCGCAAGGTCGACAAGGCATCGTCCGACACGATGGCCAGCGTCCGGGCATCTCGATGAGCGCCGATATCGCCATCGACCTCAGCGATCCGACGCCGCCTTATGAGCAGTTGCGCCGACAGCTGGCGACCATGATCGAGACAGGGCAACTCGTTGCGGGACAACGACTTCCGCCGGTGCGCCAACTGGCCAAGGACCTCGGGCTCGCCAATGGCACGGTCGCGCGGACCTATCAGGAACTCGAAGCGGCCAAGCTCGTCGAGACCCGCCGCGGCGGCGGAACGACCGTCGCAGCCTTGCATGTCCCGCCAGCGCGGCTGGCCCGACATCGGTTGGAGTCGGCGGCCAGGGCGTATGCCGACACCGCCCGCTCTCTCGGCTTCGGCGCCGAGGAAGCGCACGAGGCGCTGGCCCTCGTGATTCGCTGACGTCAGTCCAGCAGCGGGAAGCGCTCGATGATCTCGTCGCGCGCGGGTCCGACGCCGATGGCGGAGACCCGGGCGCCGATGAGTTCCTCGATGCGCAGGACGTAAGCTTGGGCGTTCTCCGGAAGTTCCTCGAAGCTGCGGCAGGCGCTGATGTCCTCCCACCAGCCGTCCATTTCCTCATAGATGGGCTTGGCGTGGTGGAAGTCGCTCTGGTTGACCGGCATCTCGTCGTGGCGAACGCCGTCGACGTCATACGCCACGCAGATCGGGACCTTCTCCAAGCCGGTGAGGACGTCGAGTTTGGTGACGACGAAGTCGGTGACGCCATTGATCCGGGTGGCGTAGCGGCCGATGACGGTGTCCATCCAGCCGCACCGGCGGGGCCGGCCGGTGGTGGTGCCGTATTCGGCGCCGGTCTTGCGCAGAAACTCACCGTTATCGTCGAAAAGCTCTGTGGGGAAAGGTCCTTCGCCGACGCGGGTGGTGTAGGCCTTGAGGATCGCGATAACGCGGGAGACCCGCGTCGGGGGGATGCCGGAGCCCGTGCACGCGCCGCCGGCGGTCGCGCTGGAGGAGGTGACATAGGGGTATGTCCCGTGGTCGACATCGAGAAGCGTGGCCTGGCCGGCCTCAAGCAGGACGTTCTTGCCGTCGTTCAGTGCCTGCTCCAGCAGGAGAGAGGTGTCGGCGACCATCGGGGCGAGGCGCGCGGCATACGGCAGCAGTTCGTCCATGACCTCCTCGACCGAGATCGCGCGCCGGTTGTAGATCTTGGTGAGGACCTGGTTCTTCAGCCCGAGGGCGGCCTCGACCTTCTGCTCCAAGATGTGCTCGTCGAAGAGGTCCTGTACGCGAATCCCGTTGCGGGACATCTTGTCTGCATACGTCGGGCCGATCCCGCGGCCGGTCGTGCCGATCTTGCGCGAGCCGAGGAAGCGCTCGGTGACCTTGTCGAGGGTCCGGTTGTAGGGCGCGATGATGTGCGCGTTGGCGCTGACGACGAGCTTGTCCGTGGCGACGCCGCGCGCCTCCAGCCCGTCGATCTCGCGGAAGAGGACTTCGAGGTCGATGACGACGCCATTACCAATGACCGGCGTGCACGTCGGGGTGAGGATGCCGCTGGGCAGCAGGTGCAGTGCGTACTTCTCGCCGTCGATGACGATGGTGTGCCCGGCGTTGTTGCCGCCATTGAACTTCACGACATAGTGGACATCGGAGCCCATGAGGTCGGTCGCCTTGCCCTTGCCCTCATCGCCCCATTGGGCACCGACCAGCACGATCGCCGGCATGTCCTACTCCTTCGTCGGTGGGTCAACCGACGAAAGGCTAGCCGCCCCCGCCCCCGCGCACATTTCCGCCCATTGCCGGAACATGGACATACGCAACGGATCATTACCGTTGCGTATGTCCAGGTTCTCTCCCACAGTGGGCGAGAAATGCGCGTCAGGGACGCACGGGATGCTCAGCGAGGGCGTCGCTGAGGATGGCGCGCAGCCGATCACTGCCGCGATAGACCTTGCCCCAGTCGCCCACCGCGCACCCGTCCAGCGCCACCGCGAGCGAGAAGCCCACGGGATCGGAACCGGTGACGATCGCAAAGAGCGAGTGCTCGTTTCCCCGGCAGAAGGTGTCCCGGCGGGCCAAGGCCACCTCGGCGCGGAGCAACTCGACCTCGCGCGGAAAGAGCACGACGGCCCCGTCGAGCCGGGGCGGCTCGCTGCTATCGCTCCCGTCATACGCGCACACCGTCACCGGGCCGGTCTGGGCGGCAATCTGAAGGAGGGCCGGAACATCCTTCGACGGTTCCATCGCAAGAACGTTCTTGTATGCCATTTGGCACCCGGATGCCGCCGCCATCGGGCTCGCGATTTGTCCCACCCGCGTGGTCGACACCACCTCGGTCACCATCGCCTCAACAGCCCGAATCGAGTCCACATACCGATTGCACGTCTCGCCCCACCGCGGGCTCACCAGGACCGCATGGTCGCCCAGATCGAGGATGACGGTGGGAGGTCCCGTGACGCCGTCATACGGGCAGCCCGTGGGTGGTGCCGGCGTGACGCGCTCGACTACCGAGAATGCAGCCAAGACTTCGGATAGGCCACCCGTCACCCGGCGCAGCTCCACGACTTCCCAGGTCCCCTCCCCTGGATACGTGCGCTGCCCCCAAGCGCAGAGATAGGCCCCCTTCGGCTGCGGAAGATCTTGGGGCAGGGGCTCGCCGACGTCGACCCCTGTGCCGCATGAGATGTATGCCGGAGCTGCCGCCACCGTCGTCGGCCCATCGCCCGGGGCGGCTGGCCGCGCGGTGGGGCCGGTGACACCCCGTAGCGCGACCGACGCCACGACGATCCCTACGCACGCGACTGCCGCACTCCATACCCCCAGCACCCGGCGACGGCGAGCGCGAGCCGCCCCCTGGACCCGCTCCAGCAAACCGTCCGGTGCAGGGGCCTGCGCGGCCTCGGCCAGGAGCGCACTGCGAATCCGGTACTCATCCGAATCGTTCATCGTCGTTCCTCCGATGTATCTGCCTGCGCGCGTAGAGCGGCCAGCGCTCGGCTGGCCGTTGCCCGGACGCTTGAGGCGGCGATGCCCAGCAATTCGGCGATCTGCTCATCCGCGAGATCCTCGTAATACCGCAGCACCAGCACAGCCCGCCCGCGCGGCGGCAGGTGGCCGAGCTGCTCGTGAAAGGTCTCGCGGTCCTCGAGGTCCGACCTCGGCAGAACGGGCACGTGCGGCGCGTCGGGGTCGGCGAAATCCGTCGGACGCTCCCCATGCCAACGGCGTCGGCGGTTCGTCAGGTGCCGGTTGACCAGGATCTTCTTGACATAGGCATCGGGTGAGGCCGAGGCCGCGACGCGACGCCAGTGCCGGAGGGCATCCAGCAGCGCCGATTGCACCAGGTCCTCGGCATCCTGTGCGTGCCCGGTGAGCAGGTAGGCGAGTCTCAGCAGCGCCGCGCCACGTGCCTCGACATACGCCTCGAATGTCATGCCTCGCCTCACCTCCGTTGGTGACTAGACGACCTGATCACGCCTTCGTGCTGCACCGGCAGGGGACCGCGATCGACGGGCGTCCATGCCAGCCACCCCGAGTGGTCCGCACCGGCCAGCGTCGAGTGGCTGTATGCCGTGCCCCGCCGGCGCCCTGCTGATTCTCCTGGCCCGCTGGTCCGTGCGCCGCCCGCTCAATATCAACCGCTAGCCCGCCGACATCAGCCTTTCGCGGGGTAGTCGAAGGGCACCGTCGTCGAGACCCGGTGCAGCCCGAGCGAGCGCAGGATCGGCTCGGAATCGGGGGAGGCGTCTACGCGGGCATACCGATAACCCTGCGCCAGCGCCCACCGGGCACGCTCGGCGAGCATCGCCCGGAAGAGGCCGCGCCGGCGCCAGTCGGGATGAGTCGAGCCGCCCCACATGCCGGCGAATTCCGTTCCGGGAGTGAGGTTTAGACGGGCCGCGCACAAGATAGGGCCATCCGGAGAGCCTTCGGCGAGCAGCGCATACTCCGTGGGATCGGTCGCCACCGGCTCGGCGTCGTCGGCGGAATCCGCGCTTGCCCGACCCCACGCCCCCTCCCACACGAGGTCATAGAGCGCGCGTATGCGGCGCTGGTCGCCCCGCGTGGCGACGCGCCGGATGGTCACCCCAGCAGGCAGCGGGACGTCGTGGGCGAGGTCGCTCAGCTCCCCGAGCATCAGCGCCTCGTCATCACCCTGGCTGAACCCCGCAGCGAGCAGGCGCTCGCCGAGGTCGGCGGGCTCGTCATACGCATAGGTCTTCCACTCCAGGGGTATGCCAAGCCCCTCGAAGTGGTCGCGCTCCCCCGCGATCACGTGGTTAGGGTCGTCGCCGAGGCCTTCCGGGCAATCGACCATCGCCCACGGATCGTCGGGGTCGGTGGAGAAGATCCGGAAGACCTGGCCGTGGCGGGTCCGCGTGCTCCGCGGCGAGCCCTCCCCCGCATCGAGGCGAATCTGCTGGTGGAAGGTGGCGAGCAGGTCGTCGGGGGTCATCCGCAGGCCCGAAATCTAAAGGCCAAGTTCGCGGGCCGCATCGGCGGAGGAGGCGCGCAGGAACTCGGTGCACCGGGCCCGCTCGTCCTCTTCCTCGATCGCCCCGGCGGCTTTGGCTAGCGCGGCCAGCGCCCGGAGGAAGCCCTGGTTCGGCATATGGCTCCACGGGATCGGGCCCTGGCCGCGCCAGCCCGCGCGCCGTAGGGCGTCGAGCCCGCGGTGGTAACCCGTTCGGGCATACGCGTAGGCCTGGACCGGGTGGTCGGCGTCGAGCGCCGCCTCGGCGAGGACCGCCCACGCGAGCGAGGAGGCGGGGTATGCGGCGGCCACCCGCCCCGGGCGATCCACACCCGCCGCGATCATCGCCGCCGCGGGGTCCTCGGGGAGGAATGTTTCGGGGATGCCGAGCAGGTCCGTCATACAGGCAACTCTAGGGCGGGACGGGCAGTGGTCATGGGCAGAGTCATGGGAGACAACATGGACGTACGCAACGGAACAGATCCGTTGCGTACGTCCATGTTTCGGCAATGGGCGGGAATGTGCGCCCCCGCCGCGGGAACGTCGGTCAGCCGACGTGCGTGCCGGCGGAGCGGAGGTTCTGGCAGGCCTCGACCACGCGGGCGGCCATGGCGGCCTCGGCTTCCTTGCCCCAGGCGCGGGGGTCGTACTGCTTCTTGTTGCCGACCTCGCCGTCGATCTTCAGGACGCCGTCATAGTGCTTGAGCATCCAGTCGGCGACCGGGCGGGTGAAGGCGTACTGGGTGTCGGTGTCGACATTCATCTTCACCACGCCATAGTCGACGGCGGCCGAGATTTCCTCGGGCAGCGAGCCGGAGCCGCCGTGGAAGACCAGGTCGAGCGGCTTGCTGCCGGCCTCGAGCCCGCGGGCCTCGATGATGGCGTCCTGGCAGGCGCGCAGCACCTCGGGGCGCAGCTTGACGTTGCCCGGCTTGTAGACCCCGTGCACATTGCCGAAGGTCAGCGCGGCCATGTAGCGGCCGTTCTCGCTGAGACCCAGCGCGTCGACGGTCGCGAGCGCGTCTTCAGGAGTGGTGTAGAGCTTGTCGTTGATCTCGTTGGCGACACCATCCTCTTCGCCACCGACCACACCGATCTCGACCTCGAGGATGATCTTGGCGGCGCGGGTCAGCGCCAGCAGGTCCTGGGCGATCTCGAGGTTCTCGGTCAGCGGCACGGCCGAGCCGTCCCACATGTGGCTCTGGAAGATCGGCAGACCGGTCGCCTTGACCTGCTCGGCCGAGGCGGCGATCAGCGGGCGGACGAAGCCGTCGAGCTTGTCCTTGGGGCAGTGGTCGGTGTGCAGCGCGATATTGACGGGGTAATTCTTGGCGACCTCACGGGCATACGCCGCGAGCGCGAGCGAACCGGTCACCATGTCCTTGATCGTCGAGCCGGACGCGTATTCGGCGCCGCCCGTCGAGACCTGGATGATGCCGTCCGAACCGGCCTCGGCGAAGCCGCGGATCGCGGCGGTGACGGTCTGGCTGGAGGTGATGTTGATGGCCGGGTAGGCGAACGAGCCGCTCTTGGCTCGGTCGAGCATGTCGGCGTAGACCTCGGGAGTTGCGATGGGCACTTTTTGCTCCTTCGTGCGGGTGCCAAATGAGGTGGCTTTCTCCGCCTCCGATCCTCCCACAGCCGCGCATGCCGCCCGCTCCCGTCTCATCCTGTATGCCCCCATATGCCGTGCCGTCCGGCCCCTAAGACAGCTGTCCCTGGGGTCGGTGGGGCAGGATCGACTCATGGCTTCTCGCGCATCGAATTTCTGTATCGACGCCCACGACCCCTATGCCCAGATGGAATGGTGGGAGCAGGTCCTTGAGGACTTCGTCCGCGAGAGCGACTGGGACATGAAGCCGGGCGACGAGGAGTGCGGCCTCGCCGGGCCCGATGATCGGTTCTTGCTTTTTCTCAAAGTTCCCGAGCCCAAGAGCATCAAGAACCGCATGCACATCTGCCTGCGCCCGACCGACCGGCACCGCGACGAGGAGGTCGAGCGTCTCCTCGGCCTCGGCGCGACGATGGTCAACGACCTGCGCGACGGACCGGACAAGGGCTGGGCGGTGCTCGCGGATCCGGAGGGCAATGAGTTCTGCGTGCTGCGCCGCCACCAAGCCAAGCCGGCGTGACCTCGCCCGTCGATTGGACCGCAGAGCTTCGCGACCAATTGGATTGGTACTGGACGAATCTCGCGCGGCCCCGTCTGGTCGGCTTGACGGACGCGGAGTACCTCTGGGAGCCCGTCCCCGGCTGTTGGTCGATTCGCACCGATGCCGAGCCGCCCACCATCGACTGGGCCTACCCCGCCCCCGAACCGCCGCCCGTCACGACGATTGCCTGGCGACTCGGGCACGTCATCGTGGGGGTCTTCGCGATGCGGACGGCGAGTCACTTCGGTGGCCCGCCCGCGGCATACGACAGCTGGCCGTGGGCGACGACCGCCGCGGAGGCGTTGGCTCAGCTCGATGAGGCGTATGCCGCGTGGCTCGCCGGAGTTCGCACACTGGGTCCCGCGCAGCTCGCCGCGCCCTGCGGCCCGGCCGAAGGGCCGTATGCCGATCTGCCGATCTGCCGATGGCGACCTTGATCCTGCACATCAACCGCGAGGTCTTCCATCACCTGGCGGAGGTCGCGCTGCTGCGCGATCTGTGGGCGCACGGATCTCGCTAGCCGGACGGCCTAGTTCGCAAAAGCCTTGGCCAGCGCGATCATTCGCGCACGGAAGCCGTCGCTGCCTGGGCTGTGCGGCGCCGCCCAAAGGGCGTTGAGCACGAGCCGGACGAAGGTCCAGTGCGTCACCCGGTCGGGGTCGAGACCCGCCGCCTCCGCGACGATGTCGGCACGCAACCGGACATGCACCCGCAAGTTGTATGCCGCGGCGCTCGCCTCCGCGCGATTCCAGACGATGGGGGCCACGGCATACGCCCACTCCCCTGAGACCGGCTTCGGATCGATCGCGAGCCAGGCGCCGCGCGCCGGGTCGAGCGGTGCGAGGACGTTCATGTCGTGCAGATCCTCGTGGACCAGGCGCCCGTCGACAGCGCCGTCGAGGAGGTGCCCGAGGGTGGTCGACGCTTGCTCGGTGAGGCGTCGCGGGACGAGCGGGTGGCCGGCGTCGAGGAGTGGACGCCACCGAGACGCGCGATCCGAGAGCCGGTCGAACTGCGGCGCCGCGGGACGGTCGAGGGTGCGGAACAGCCCGCCGATCACCTCGCAGGCTTCGAGGATGGAGACCGAGGTGAGCTCCCGGCTCGCGTCGAGTCGTTCCAGGAGCAGGGCGTATGCCGCGGGGTCGGCCGCCAGCAGCCGGACCGCACCCTCGCCATTCCAATGCCGCAGGGCCAGGTGCTCGTGGCGCGCTTCGGCATGTGGCCAGGTGAGCTTGAGCGCCGCCTGAGTCCCGTTGTCCCGCAGGCGAACCGGTATGACGATCGCGCACTCCCCGTGCCGCACCTCCCCGTCGGGCGTCGCGGACCATCGATCGAGATGTTCGTCGATCAGCCCCGACAGCCGCCGCAACCAATCGTCGCCCGTGACATCCGGCTCCCCCGCCCGCCCCGCCACGAGCGCCCGGAAGCTCTCGGGGATGAGCGGGTGCGGCATACCGACGAACCTACGCGACGCTGAGTACGACGATCGGCGGGCCAGACGCCGCCGATCGTCGTACTCAGCGCCGAAGAATCGCGTAGCCGAAGCCGTCGAGGGTAAGGCGGCCGGCATCGATGGTGGCCCCGGCTCCCCATACCTGCGTCGCCTCGGCGAACTCGGCGAGGTCGACGGCAGCGGACTCCCGGCGCGGGTTGATGGCCACCAGGTGGGAGTCACCACGGACATACGCGAACGGATATCCCTCGTGCACAACGCGAGTCGGCGCGTGCCCCTGCAAGGCCGGGGTCGCGCGGCGCAGCGCGAGCAGGTCTCGAACCAGCGTCAGTGTCGAGCCGGGTATTCCGTCCTGTCCCGCCACCGTGGGCCGCAACGGGTCAGGATCGATCGGCAAATACAGCTGATCGGCGGCCGCGGTGGAGAAGCCCGCATTCACCGAGTCGTCCCACTGCATCGGCGTGCGGCAACCGGCCCGGTTGTAGGACGGATTGCAGATCGCGCCCTCGACATTCGGCATATCGGGCAGGTATCGCATGCCGATCTCGTCGCCGTAATACAGGCTCGGGATGCTCCCCCACGTGAACAGGAAGGTCAGAGCCGCCCCCAGTTGCTCGGGAGTCCTTCCGCCACAACGCAATCGGTTGAAGTCGTGATCCGCGGTCGCCATGATCACCGGGCGGTCCGGATCGACCGAGCGCAGCCAGTTCCAGGTCGCGAGGAAGGTGTCGGTGGAACCTTGACCCTCGGCGGCAAAGAACGGCTCGCGCGGCAAATGCCAGGGCAGCGTCCCGGCGAAATGGTCGTCGAACAGACTCGCGTGCGGCGCCGAAATCACGAGCGCGAAGTCGGCATCGAACGCCAGCCGCTCCCCGAGCCGCGGCTCCTCACCTTCCGGGATCAGCACCGCTTCGGGGTATGCCGTGTCGAGCCACTCCCGCAGGTCGCGCCAGATCGCCGCGGAGGCCGCGTGGCCGTCGCTGAGCACCTCGTCCTTAACGAGCGAGAAGGCCATGTCCACGCGGAAGCCCGCGACGCCTCGGCTGAGCCAAAAGTCCAGAATCTCTTGCAGCGCAGCGCGATTGCGCATCGGGCCGGGCGCGTCGATGGCGTCGCGCCAGGGCTGCTCCGGATTCGTCCGCACCCAGCCGAAGTTCAGCGCCGGCTGCTCCTCATAGAAATTCTTGAGATACCACCCCGGCCGCGGCCCGGGCGACTTCACCCAGCCGGGGATGCCGGGCAGATCGATCCCCCAACCCGCCGGCTCAACCTCGCTCCAGACGTACCGGTCACCCTCCGGGCTCGGCCCGGCCGCCTGCAGCTCTGCCTGGAACCACGGATGCTCGATCGAGGTGTGCCCGACGACGAGATCGAGGAAGATGCGTATGCCGCGCGCCCCCGCCTTCTCGACCAACTCGACGAGGTCGTCGTTGGTGCCATAGCGCGGCGCGATGCGCAGGTAGTCGGCCACGTCATAGCCCGCGTCGAAGAAGGGCGAGGCGAAGCACGGGTTGAACCAGATCGCATCGATCCCGAGCGAGGCGATGTAGTCCAGGCGGTCGATCACCCCGCGCAGGTCCCCGATCCCGTCGCCATTGCTGTCGGCATAGGACTGGGGATAGATCTCGTAGATCACGGCATCGCGGAACCATTCGGCGCTCATCCGGCCATCCTGCCCGCAATCCCCGGGCCAGCGGCGCCTTGACCGGCAGACTGGGCACGTGCCGCACGACATCCCCGATCCCGCGCTGGTGGTGCTCGTCGGCGCGGCCGGTTCGGGCAAGTCGACGTGGGCGGCCGCGCACTACCGCTCCGCGGAGATCGTGTCGTCGGACGCGCTGCGGGCGATCGTCGGGTCGGGGACGGGCGACCTGGACGCCTCCACGGATGCCTTTTCCGTCCTGGATCTGATCGTCGCGGCCCGTCTTCGGCGTGGCCTCACCACGGTGATCGACACGCTCGGCTTCGATCGCGACCGGCGCCTCGCTTACCTCGCGCTCGGACGGGCCGCTGGAAGCCCCTGCGTTGCAGTGCATTTCACCACTCCTCACGCCGTATGCCGCGCCCGCAACGCGAAGCGCGACCGTCGCGTTCCCGCGTCGGTGCTCTCAAAGCAGGTCAAACGTTCCGCCGCACTGGCCGCCGAACTTGCCGTCGAAGGTTGGGACCGTGTCCAGTCGATCGACGCGACCCTGGCTGCTGACGGGGGCCCGCCCACGCCGACGCCGCCCGTCGCAGCACGAGCAGCAACATCTACCTCGTGGCCGCCCCTGCCCGGCCAGGGCATCGACTACATCCTCAACCTCTCCCGCTTCCCCTGGGGCACCGATCCCGCCAGCTGGCTGCGCGATATCGCACTCGCCGCGGCGGAGGGTCGGTTTCGTCGGCATCGCGCTCATGGACCATCTCATCCAGATCCCCCAGGTCGACCGAGCGTGGGAGCCGATCCCGGAGCCCTATGTCACCCTCGGTCACCTCGCCGCGCTCGGCACCGACCTGCGGCTCGGCACGCTCGTCTCCCCTGTGACCTTCCGCCAACCCGGGGTGCTCGCCAAATCCCTCGCCACCTTGGATGTCCTGACCGCAGGACGGGCCTTCGCGGGCATCGGCGCGGGGTGGTGGGAGCGGGAGCATGCGGCATACGGCCTGCCTTTCCCGCAACCCCGCGAGCGACTCGATGAGGTCGAGCGAGCCATCGAGACGATGCGGGCCCTGTGGGCCACCGGCACCAAGCCGTATGCCGGACGCCGCGTCTCGCTGCCCGAGACCACGTGCTACCCCCGGCCCATCGGCAGGCTCCCAATCATTCTGGGTGGCAACGGATCTCGCACCCTGCGAATCGCCGCACGCCACGCGGACGCCGTGAACCTTCCGAGCGACGAGGCGACCCTGAGCGCCAAGCTGGCCGAACTGCATACCGCCTGCGCGGCCGCCGAGCGTGACCCCGCGACCCTCGCCATCACGGTCCTCGATGTCTCCGTGACCGGTGAGGACCGGGAGGACGTGGCCCGCCGCGTGGAGCGGTTGCGCGGACGGACGAGCGCGGCGGCATACGTCCGACGGCATCACGCGGGCACTGTCGACGAGCAGCGCCGTCGCCGCGACCGACTGGCCGACCTCGGCGTCGGCACCATCTTCCTCGCCCTCCCCGACCTCGCTGGCGCCTCCGACCTGGACCGCCTTCGCCCCCTGCTCACCCCATGACAACACCGGCCATATACCGGCCATACCCTGACATCCGCTTGCCGGGCATGAAAGCGGTTCCATACGCTCGACCCATGGACAGCCTGCCCGTGGACCCGCCCGGCCGCCCGGTCGCCCCCGAGGATGCCAAGCTGCGCCGCGACATCCGGCGCCTGGGGGAACTGCTCGGCGAAACCCTGGTGCGCCAGGAAAGCCAGGGCTTGCTCGACCAGGTCGAGAACGTCCGGCAGTTGACCAAGGCCGCCCAGCGCGGCGACGAGAGTGCGACGCGCGAGCTCGCCAAGAGTCTGTCAACCGTGGATTTGCAGCACGCGATGCTCCTTGTGCGCTCCTTCGCGACCTACTTCCACCTCGCCAATATCGCCGAGCAGGTCGACCGCGCGGCCCACCTCGCGGAGCGCCCCGAGGATGCCGACTGGATCAACCAGGCGATGGATCGGATCATCGAAGCGCGCGGTCCCGCCGCCCTCACAACGGCCCTATCGCGCCTGTCCGTCCGCCCGGTCTACACCGCGCACCCGACCGAGGCGAGCCGCCGGACGGCGCTGCTGAAGATGCGCGAAATCGCCGACGCCCTCATTGCTTATCGCGCTGCGCCCACCGCCCGCAACGAGCGGCGTCGCGACCGCCGACTCGCCGAGCTCATCGAATCTATTTGGCAGAGTGACGACTTGCGCGTCGACCAGCCAAAGGTGGCCGACGAAGCACGAAACATGCTCTTCTTCGTCGAGGGCCTCCTTGAAGAAACCGTGCCGGGCTTGCTGTCCGATCTGGCCGAGGAGGCGGCCCGCCGCGGCGCCTACCTCCCACCCACCGCGCGCCCCCTCATCCTGGGCAACTGGATCGGCGGCGACCGCGATGGCAATCCCAATGTCTCGCCCGAGATCACCCTCGATGTGCTCGTCATGCAACATGCCGTCGGCATCCGCGGACTCATCGCGATGGTGCAGCAATGCGTCGACGAGGTGTCCATGTCGACCAAACTCGTGGACGTCACGCCCGAACTCGCCGCCTCGCTCGCGCACGATCTTGACGAACTCGACATCGAGGAGCGCATCCGGCGCCTCAATGTCGAGGAGCCCTATCGCCTCAAGCTCTCGTGCATCCGCAAACGCCTGGAGAACACCCGCGATCGGATCGCGCGTCGTGCCGAACCGCGCCCCGGGCAGGACTATGTCGGCCGCGACGAGCTGCTCGCCGATCTGCTGCTCATCCGCGATTCACTCCTGGCCAACCACGGCGAACTCATCGCACAGGGCGCCCTGGCCACCCTGATTCGCACCGCGAGCGCCTTCGGCCCGCAGGTAGCCACCATGGACGTCCGCGAGCACAGCGATGCCCACCACCACGTGCTCGCCCAGCTCGCCGATCGGGTCACCGGCACGGCCGGGGAGTATGCCGCCCGCTCCCGGGAGGAGCGACTGGCATATCTCGGCGAGGAGCTGGCCGGCCGGCGACCCCTCGCTCCCTTCCCGCCGCCGCTGGACGCCGAAGGCCAGCGCACCTTCGAGACCTTCACCGCCATCCGCACGGCGCAGCGCTGGTTCGGGCCTGAGGTCATCGAGAGCTATATCGTCTCGATGACCCAGGGCGCCGACGATCTGCTGGCCCCGGCGATCATCGCGCGCGAAGCCGGACTCGTCGACCTCACCAGCGGACGGCAGCCGCGCGCCGACATCGGTTTCGTCCCCCTCCTCGAAACAGTCGAGGAATTGCGCTCTGCTGGAACGATTCTCGACCAGCTACTCAGCGTGCCCGCATATCGCGCCATCGTCGACGCCCGCGGCGGAGTCCAAGAAGTCATGCTCGGTTATTCCGACTCCAACAAGGACGCCGGCATCACGACGAGCCAGTGGGAGATCCACCGCGCCCAGCGCGTGCTGCGCGATATCTGCGCCAAGCACGGCATCCAACTGCGCCTCTTCCATGGCCGCGGCGGCAGCGTCGGGCGCGGCGGCGGCCCCACCCACGAGGCGATCCTCGCCCAGCCGTGGGGCACCCTCTCCGGCGAGATCAAGGTGACCGAGCAGGGCGAGGTCATTTCCGACAAGTACCTCCTGCCGGCCCTTGCGCGCGAGAACCTCGAACTCACCCTCGCCGCCGTCATGGAGGCGAGCGCGCTGCATACCTCTGCCCGGGTCGAAGGAGCGACCCTGGAGGGCTATGACGCGATCATGACCGGCATCAGCGATGCCGCCTTCACGGCCTACCGCGGCCTCGTCGACAATCCGCAACTGCCGACCTACTTCGCGCAGTCCACACCCTTCGAGCAATTGGGCGATCTGAAGATCGGTTCACGGCCGTCCAAGCGCCCTGACAGCGGGCAGGGCCTGTCCGGATTGCGCGCTATCCCATGGGTTTTCGGCTGGACGCAGTCGCGACAGATCATCCCCGGATGGTTCGGCGTCGGCACCGGGCTGCGCGCCGCCCTCGACGATGGCCGCCTCGACGAGCTGCGCGCGATGTACGCCGGCTGGCACTTCTTCCGCACCTTCATCAGCAATGTCGAAATGATGTGCAAAAAGACCCGGCTCGACATCGCCGAGGAGTATGTCAGTGCCCTCGTCGACCCGGAACTGCATGTGATCTTTGAGGAGATCAAGGCCGAGTATGCCCGGACGGTCGCCGCCGTCCTGGAAATCACCGGCGAGGGCGAGTTGCTCGAGGCGCAGCCGACGCTGAAGCGCACCTTGGAGGTTCGCGACCGCTATCTCGACCCCATTTCCTATCTCCAGGTCTCGATGCTCGCTCGGATTCGCGCCGGCGACACCGACCCGCAATTGCAACGCGCGCTGCTCCTGGCGGTCAATGGCGTGGCCGCCGGCCTGCGCAATACGGGCTGAACCAGAGGGCCCTGCCGCCGGCGACCCCCTGCGGTCACCGACGGCTGGTGGTCGATCCCCGCCCCGGCCAGCCTCAAAGCCTCCTGGGAATCGATCCGTTCGGCACACCATACCCGCCATCTTGGCGATGACAAGATCTCCGTACGCTTAACTCGTGTCCCGTCCCTATCACCATGGCGATCTGCACCGCGCACTGCTGCAGGCGGCATGGGAGTTGCTGGACGAAGGCGGCGTGGATGCGGTCACCTTGCGCGCCGTGGCGCGGCGGGCGGGGGTTAGTCATGCCGCCCCGACTCATCACTTCGGCGGCAAAGGCGGGCTGCTGGCCGCCATGGTGGTCCAGGGCTATGAGGCGCTCACCGGGGAGCTGCAAAATGCCTGGGACACAAGCATGCTCGCCGAAGGCTCTCGGGATCCGCTGTTGGCCTTGATCGCCGTGGGCCGGGCGTATGTCGGATTCGCCCGACGTCGCCCGCACGCCTTCACGATCCTTGGCCGACCGGAGTTGCGCAATCCGCGGGAGGACATCTTCCACGGCGAGGTGGAGGCGGCGGCGGAGCGGTGCCTTCTGGTCCTTGAGCGAGGGGTCGTCGTATGCCAGGAGGCCGGCGCCATCGACCCCGGTCCGCCGCAGCCGTGGGCGTTGCTCGCCTGGACGGGCGCGCACGGCCTTGCCGTGATGCTCACCGAGGGTCTGATCGACCTTGGGGAGGATGATCCGTCGGAGGATCAGTTGACCATGATGATGCTTCTGGCCCTCCGCCACGGGCTGCAGTCGCGCCGCTGATCCATATCAGGGACGCCGCCGCGCAACAGGCTCAAGCCTGATCGGTGTGCAGCCGTCGCAGGAACTGTCGGGTCCGCTCCTGGGCCGGTGAACCGAGAACCGCCTCTGGCGAACCCTGTTCGTGGATCCCGCCGCCGTCGAGGAAGCACACGGTGTCGGCGACGCGTCGAGCGAATCCCATCTCGTGGGTGTTCAGCACCATCGTCATGCCCTCGGATTTCAGGTCCTTCAACAGGTCGAGCACTTCGCCGACGAGCTCCGGGTCGAGGGCCGAGGTGACTTCGTCGAGCAGCATCAGCAGGGGCTTGTTGACGAGGGCGCGGGCGATCGCGACGCGTTGTTGCTGTCCACCAGAGAGCGCATCAGGATGGGCATTTGCCTTGTCCGCCAGGCCGACTCGCTCAAGCATGAGCTTGGCATCGGCGCGGGCAACCTCGCGATCGATGCCGTGAACACGCACCGGCGCGAGCATGACATTGTCGAGCACACTCAGGTGGGGGAAGAGGTTGTAAGACTGGAAAACGATGCCGATCCGGGCCCGGGTCGCATCGGCGTCCACCCGCGGATCGGTGATGTCCTCACCATCGAGGCGAATGACACCATCGTCGACTCGCTCCAAGAGGTTGATGCAGCGCAAGAGCGTGGACTTGCCCGAGCCCGACGAGCCGATGAGGACCACGCACTCGCCCTCGGCGACATCGAGCGAGACATCGCGCAAAACAACATTGTCCCCGAACGATTTCCGCACCTTCTGCAGACTGAGCAGCGGACTGGGCGCCTCGTCCTGGGGCGATGAACCGATCTCACTCACAGCATGCCTCCGTGCTGGCCCTGGCGACGGGCGAGCCAGTCGGTGAAGCGCGCCATCGGGATCGTCAGGATCAGGAAGAGCACCCCAGCGACGACATAGGGCGTGTAGTTGTAGTCGAGCGAGGTCTCGATCTGCGCGGCGCGGATCGCGTCGACGATTCCGAGGACAGCCACGAGGCCGGAGTCCTTTTGCAGGGACACGACATCATTCATCAGGGCCGGCGTGACCCGCCGGATTGCTTGCGGCAGAACGACATACCTCAGAGCCTTGCGATAGCTCAGCCCAAGGGAACGGGCCGCCGCCCACTGCGATGGATGGATCGACTCGATGCCCGCGCGGAGCACCTCGGCGACATAGGCCGAGTAGGACAAGGTGATGGCCAAGCCGCCCCAGAACATCGCGCTATTGGGCAGACCCGCGAGGCGCAGCGCCGGCATACCGAAACCCAAGAGGAAGAGCAGCAGCAGCAACGGGAGCCCGCGAAAGATGTCGACATAGGCCGTCGCCAGCGCGCGCAACGGGAAGAAGACCGGTCCACGCAGCGTGCGCAGGATCGCGATCGTCATAGCGATCAGGGCGATGGCCACCGAGCACACGAGCAGCACGCGAATGTTCAGCCACAGACCCGCCAGCACGGCTGGCAGCGATGAAATCGCCTTGTCCCAGTTGAAGAAGGTCTCGCGGAAGGCCGGCCAGCCCGGCGACGAGGTGATCGCCACGCCGACCACGAGCAGGGCGACGACAGTTGCCGCTGCCGCGATGAGGACAGATCGGCGCGTCGCGCGCAGTCGGTATGCCGCCCGCTCCCGTTCGAGAGCGGAGGGCACCCAGTCGTCGGTCGCCGCGGGGGCGTCCGGCATCGGACTACTTCAGTTCTGGCGCGCCCTGCGCCGAAAGCCACTCTCCGACAAGCTTGTCCAGCGTTCCGTCGGCGCGCAGGGCGTCGACGGCGGCGGTGACGCACGGCGTCAGCGCCGAGCCTTTGTCGAGCACGGCACCGAACTGCTCAGGGGTGCCGCCGACGAGCGGCAACTGACCGACGATGATGCCGTCATCCAATTGCGCGGCCGTCATATAGAAGGCCGTCGGCAGATCGACGACGATGCCGTCGATCTGGTGTGCCTTGAGGGCCTGGACGGCTGCGTCATTGGTGTCATAGACGCTGCTCTTGGCGCCGATCTGATCCGTGATCGCCGTGAGTGAGGTGGTGCCGACCTGACCACCGAGCTTGACGCCCTTGAGGTCCGCGACCGTGGTCTTGCCGTCGATGGGGCTGCCCTTGTAGGACACGACGCTCTGCACGACGTCGTAGTAGCCGGAGGAGAAGTCGACAGCCTTCTTGCGCTCGTCGGTGATCGAGACCTGGTTGACGTCGAAGTCGAAATCCTTCTTGCCGGGCAGGACGGCCTTGTTGAAGGGCACCTTCGCCCACGTGACATCGGCCTTGCTGAAACCCAGCTTGTCGGCGATCGCATAGGCGACGGCCGACTCATAGCCCTTGCCATTGCTCGGGTCGTTGTCGGAGAACCACGGCTCGTAGGCCGGATTGTCGGTCCCGATCGTCAGCTTGCCGTCAGCGAGGGTCTTGACGGTGCCCTTGAGGCAGTCGCCGGAGATCGGCACCGCCGCGGAGTCGGACGCCGACGGCGTCGTGGACGACGACGAAGCCGTTGTCGACGACGAGGCGCTGCTGCTCGTCGAACTGGTCGCGACCGAACCGGCCTGCGGCTCACCGCAGGCGGCGAGCGCGGCGGTGGCGAGGAGCACCCCGGCGAGGGCGGCGGAACGGGCGGGGACGAGCGTCATACAAACTCCTGGAACTGCGTGCGTGATGCGCGGGGCGGCGACGAGCGCATGCTATCCGCCGCCCCGCGCACCAGGTCACGCCCGGTCAACCGCTGGTCAGCCCCACAGCGGCCGGTCGAGCTGGCAGACGGCACCTCGCGCCGGCAGGGCACCGGTCGCGTAGAGCCGGTCGAAGGCCGCCGTTGCACAGCTATTGCCAAGTGCGCCGTGACCCCAGCCGTTGTAGGTCAGCAGCCGCGCGCCCCGGAACATCCCAGCCACCGCCTGCGCCCCGTGATAGGGCGTGGCCGGGTCATAGGTGTTGCCGACGACGAGGATGGGATTGGCCGTGGCACCGCCATAGGGACCGAACCAGGTGTCGGCCTTGGTGCTGATCGGATACTTCGCGCACGCCGGGGTTGCCCAGGTCCACAACGAGCCGAAGCCGGGCCACAGCTTGTCCTGCGCGCGCCCGGCATTCCACCAGGCTTCGCGCGTCTCGGGATTGCGCGTGTCGGCGCACCCGACGCCCATGAAGGCATCCGAGATGATCTGCACCTGACCGAGCGGGCTGGTGTAGGGCGCCTCCCTGACGCGATCCGCCTTCGCCCGCAGCGTCGCGAGCGCGCTCGCTCCCGCCCGGGCGCGAGTGCCGAAGTTCTCGTCATAGATCATCTGCAAGGTGGTGTCGAGTCCGTCGTAGCTCTGGCCATAGAGATAGCCCAGCACCCCGCCGATGAGGACGGAGTATGGCAGTGGCTCACCCCCAGCCGTCAGCGTCCCAGCCTTGGCAGCGGCGGACATCTTGGCCCACTTGGCCGACGCCCCCGGCGCGAGATCGCAATGTGACCGGCCCACCCGGTCGCATTCCTTGAGGGCGGCCAGGAGCGCCTCCGAGGCACCCTTTGCACTGCGCAGGCGCGTCGAGAAGGGCTGCGTGGCAGGCAGATTCGACGGTCCGCCGGTCGACCACGCTACGGGGTCGAGGACCGCATCGACAGCGAACCGGCCGACCCGACTCGGGAACATCGAGGCATAGGTCGAGCCGAGTTGAGTGCCATAGGAGATGCCGTAATAGTTCAGCTGCGGGTCACCCACGGCCTGCCGGATCAGGTCCATATCCCGCGCGGTGTCGGCGGTCGACATATGCCTCACGATCGGGCTCGGATTGCGGGTGCAAGCCGAGCGGGCATACTCCGCGGACCGGAAGGCGATCTTGGACTGCGCGACCGTCTCCGGGTAGGGCGTCATCGGGAAGGGCGGGACCGGATTGGCGTTCTTGCAGACCATCTGCGAGTGCTCCCCCACGCCGCGGGGGTCGACGCCGATGACGTCATAGCGAGCGGCGACGGTGGGGCCGAGCAATTGGGCCGCCCACGGGGCGAAGCCCGTGGAACTGCCACCCGGACCGCCGGGATTGACGAAGAGCGAGCCGAGCTTGCGGCTCTGTTGCTTGGCTGGCACCTTGCGCAGATCCAGCAGGATCGCCGGCCCGTACGGGTTGTCATAATCCAGCGGTGCGAGCGCCGTGGCGCACTCCCCGGGAAGGTCGTCACCGCACGACTTCCACGTGATGTCTGGCACCGGGGCCTGGACTTCGGTGGCCTTCGCCGGCGGCGCGGCACCCGCCCCAGCGGCGCCGAGACTCGGGATCACCCCCGCCGCGACGATGGCGCTCAGCGCCAGACCGGTCCCCTGCTTCAAACGAGACATGCGCACTCCCCTTCGCTGCGGCGCAACGCGCCGGGGGCCTCTGCGTCGAGGCCACCGGAACCAGCCAACCCGGCCAAGGGCATCGGCGCAAGGGGGTGCTTCAGTCACTCGACATATCCGGGGCACGGGCGGCATACAGCAAGCTCACAGGGAGCACCGCCTACCCTTATCTGGTGATGATGCCCACCCTTGGCCCCGACTGGATGGACCCCGCCTGGCTGCTCGAGCGATTCGGCAGCCAGTTCTTCTGGGTGAGCACCGCGATCATCTTCGTCGAGTGCGGCCTGCTCTTCCCGATCCTGCCCGGCGACTCCCTCCTCTTCGCCATTGGGTTGTTCATCGCCAACGGCTCGCTGAACTTCAATATCGTCACGGCCTGCATCGTGCTCTCGATCGCCGCGTTCGCGGGCAATGTCGTCGGTTACGAGATCGGCCGCGCCGTCGGCACGCCGCTGTACAACCGGAAGGGTCGCTTCATCAACACGGCGAACTTCGACAAGACGCACGCCTTCTTCGAGCGGTATGGCGCCAAGGCCCTCGTCCTCGGGCGGTTCGTGCCGATCGTGCGCACCTTCATCACCGTCGTCGCGGGCGTGGGCAAAATGGAGCGGCGCCACTTCTTCGTCTGGAGCGGCGTGGGCGCCGTGCTGTGGGCCACGGGCGTGACGCTCGCCGGCTACTTCCTCGGCCAGGCCTTCCCGGTGCTGCAGGACCACCTGGAGGCCGCGATCCTGCTGATCGTCGCCGTCTCGGTGGTCCCGATGATTCTGGAGTTCGTCAAGCACCGCCGCGAGGCCGCCCGCGCCTCCGTCGACGCCTGATCTGACGCCGGCGGGCGCTGACGCTTCATGCGGCGCAGGCGTATGCCGGGGGCTCGCTGGCCGCGACCAGTTCGGCATAGCGCCCGCCGCGGGCTAGCAGGTCCTCGTGGCGGCCGATCTCGACGGTCCGGCCGGCCTGGAGCACCGCGATCTGGTCGGCCTCGCGGACGGTGGAGAGCCGGTGGGCGATGGTGATCGTCGTGCGGCCGTGGCTGAGCTGATCCAGCGCCGCCTGCAGCGCGCGTTCGGTGCGATTGTCGAGCGCAGATGTGGCCTCATCGAGAACGAGCACCTTCGGATCGCGCAGGATGGTCCGTGCGACCGCGAGCCGCTGCTTCTCGCCACCGGAGAATCGATGGCCACGCGACCCGACGACGGTGTCCAAGCCGTCCGGGAGTCCGGCCACCAGGTCCGCCACTTGCGCCGCGGCCAAGGCCTGCCACAGTTCACCCTCGCTGGCCGAGGGCCGCGCCAGCAACAGATTGGCGCGGATGCTGTCGTGGACTAGATAGGTCTCCTGCGAGACCACGCCGACGATGCCCGCGACCGTCGCCTCATCCATGCGCCGCAAGTCGATCCCATCGATCGTCACCGATCCGCTGGACGGATCGCGCAGCCGCGAGACGAGCGACGCGAGCGTCGATTTCCCTGAGCCGGTGTCGCCGACGAGCGCCAAGCTGGTCCCGGCCGGCACGGTCACCGTGACCCCATCGACCGCCGGGGCGGCGCTGTCCGCATATCGGAAAGTCACCTTCGAGAACGCGACCTCGCCGCGCACCCGATCCAGGTCGAGCGTCACCGGCGCGACCGGCGCGGGAACATCGGTCACGAGGTCGAGATAGCCGAAGATTCGACTGAACAGGGCCATCGAACTGACCCACTGCACCCCGACATTGAGCAGCCCCATCACCGGCCGGAAGATGCCGGCCTGCAGGGCGGTAAAGGCGACGAGGGTGCCGATCGTCATACCCCCGCTCGTCGCGGGGAAGCCGGCGGCGAGGTAGAGCAGGGCCGGGATGGTCGCGAAGACGATCGACATCGTCGCCATCCGCCAGCGGCCGGCGAGTTGCGAGCGCAGCTCCAGGTCGACGAGCGCGGATGACGTGGCGGCGAACCGGTCGGTCGCCGCGCCACCGGCGCCGAGAGTCTTGGTCAGCAGCACCCCGCTGACCGACAACCCCTCGTCGACCTGGACGTGCATATCCGCGAGCCGCCGCTGCAGTTGTGCGGTGATTTCCTTGCGCAGCAATGCAACTCGACGCGTCAGCCAAATCGCCGGCGGCAGCACGATGAGCGAGAGCAGCGACAGCCGCCAGCTCAAGGCGACCATGGCGATAGCGGTCCCGACGGCAGTGGTCAGGTTGGACGCGATCGAGGTGGCCGTCGACGTGACGACCGACTGCATCCCGCCGATGTCCTGGATGATGCGCGACTGAACCTCGCCTCCGCGGGTGCGGGTGAAGAAGCCCATCGATTGTTTCTGCAGGTGGGCGAAGACATCGGTGCGCAGCCGGTGCATGACCTCCTGGCCGACGCGCGTGGAAATCCAGGTCTGCGCGACACCGAGCAGGGCGGTCACGATGGTGACGGCGAGCATGCCGCCAACCGCGAGGATCAGCAGACGAATATCGCTGTGCGGCAAGGCATCATCGATGATGGCGCGCACCAGGAAGGGCTGCGCGAGCGCCACGGTCGACGACGCGACGATGATCGCGATGACGATCGCAATGGGCACGCGGTGGGGGGCGAAGAGCGCCAGGATGCGGCGCGGCGCCACCGGCGAGAGCTCCAGTTGAGCTCGATCGCGCGGGTCGACCGTCATCGGTCCCCGGCCGCCGCGGCCCCCGGGTGAGGTGAAGTCCTCGGGCATGAGGCCTCCTTTCGCAAAGGTATGTCGTGAGGTTGCCCCACTATTTACAGAGGTTACCTCATGGTCTTGCTACCTCACAAATCGGCGGTATGCTGCCCCGCATGTCCCGAGAGGTCAGCCCACCGGAGCGGTCCCCCGAGCCGCTCGATGCCCTCCTCGCGCGCACCTTCCGGATGCTGCGGCATACCTGGTCCCAGCACGGCGCCGACCTCGGCCTGGCCCCGCATCAGGGACGCGCTCTGCGGATCATCGGCAGCGAAGGTCCGCTGCGGTTGTCGGCACTGGCCGAGCAACTGCATATCGCGCCCCGCTCGGCCACTGAAGTCGCCGATGCCCTGCAGGAGCGAGGGCTGATCGAGCGCTCCCCCGACCCGGACGACCGCCGCGCCACCTTGGTGAGCATCACCTCGGCTGGCCGCGATATCGCCGAGCAGGTGGCAACCGCCCGCCGCGCCCAGGCGGAGGTCTTCTTCGGCCGCTTGTCCCCTCAGGATCGCAGCACTCTGCAGCGCATTCTGAGCACCTTGAGCGAGCCGGGAGAATAGTTCTCGTGCCGACCATCGTCTTCTTCCACGCCCACCCCGACGACGAGGCCTCGCAGAGTTCCGGCTCAATGGCGCGCGCCGTCGCCGAGGGCTATCGCGTCGTCGTGGTCTATGCCACCAATGGCGAACACGGGGAAGTGCCCGACGACCTCGCGCCCGGTGAGACGGTCATCGAGCGGCGCCGCAAGGAGGCGGAGAAGTCGGCCGCCGTCCTCGGCACGCACCGCATCGAATGGCTCGGCTATTCCGATTCCGGCATGAACGGCTGGGAGCAGAACAGCCACGCGGCCGCCTTCCACCAGGCCAATCTGAGTGAGGCGGGACTGCGGCTCGCGGAGATCCTGGACCGCGAGGACGCCGATGTGCTCGTCGGCTACGACTGGCATGGCGGCTACGGCCACCCCGACCACGTCAAGGTCCACCACGTCACCCATGCCGCAGCCCGGCTCGCCGCCCGCCGCCCGCGGGTGCTCGAAGGCACGATGAACCGCGATGTCATGCGCCGGCTCTATCAAGGCGCGCTCGACGCCGGGCAGGGCGATCAGGCCTGGGATCCGGACCAGCCGATGGACGACGGCAATCCGTTCGGCAGCGGCGAACACGAGATCCACTGGGCCGTCGATGTCCGCGACTACCTGCCGCAGAAGCGTGCCGCCCTCGCCGCGCACGCCAGCCAGAAGACCGATATCGAGGGCCTGCTCGGCATGCCCGAGGAGGTCTTCGCGATCGCCTTCGGCCACGAGCACTACATCGAGCCAGACCGGATGGCCGCCATGGAACTCGGCTGGCCGTTCACGCGCACCTGAACGGGCGGCATACGCTCGCAGGAGACCCCGACGATGCTGGAGCCGAGATGACCGCTGTGCCCCCCGCCCTCGACCTCGCGGGCTTGGACGACCTGTTCACCGCCGACGAACTCGCGATCCGCGATAGCGTGCGCGAACTCTGCCGCCGCCGCATCGACCCCTATGTCGCCGACTGGTTCGAGCGTGGCGAGGTCGACGACATCCGCGGGCTGGCCCGCGAACTCGGCAGCCTCGGCCTGCTCGGGATGCACCTGCAGGGGTATGGCTGCGCGGGCACCTCCTGCGTCGACTATGGGTTGGCCTGCCTGGAGTTGGAGGCGAGCGACTCCGGCGTCCGCTCCCTCGTCTCGGTGCAGGGCTCGCTGGCGATGTACGCGATCTGGCGCTTCGGGTCCGAGGAGCACAAGCAACATTGGCTGCCGCAGATGGCCGCGGGCGAGGCGATCGGCTGCTTCGGCCTGACCGAGCCGGACCACGGCTCCGACCCCGGGAGTATGCGGACCCGAGCCCGCCGCGATGGCGCGGACTGGGTGCTCACCGGCCGCAAGATGTGGATCACCAATGGCTCGATCGCCGATGTCGCCGTGGTCTGGGCGCAGACCGATGAGGGCATCCGCGGCTTCGTGGTGCCGACCTCGGCCGACGGCTTTTCCGCGCCGCTGATCAAGCACAAAATGTCGTTGCGCGCTTCGGTGACTAGCGAACTTGTCCTCGACGAGGTGCGCCTGCCCGCCGACGCGATGCTGCCGGAGGTGCGGGGCCTCAAAGGTCCCCTGTCCTGCTTGTCCGAGGCACGCTATGGCATCGTGTGGGGCTCGCTCGGCGCCGCGCGCTCCTCCCTCGCGAGCGCGCTGACCTACAGCATCGAGCGCGAGCAGTTCGGCAAGCCGATCGCGGGCTTCCAGCTCACGCAGCAAAAGCTCGCGGAGATGTACCTCGAATACTCCAAGGGCCTGTTGCTCGCCGTGCACCTCGGGCGACGCAAGGACGCTGGGACGGTCACCCCCGAGCAGATCAGCCTGGGCAAGCTCAACAACATCCGCGCTGCCTTGGAGATCTGCCGCACCGCGCGAACCATCTTGGGCGCCAACGGTATTTCCCTGGAGTTTCCCGTCATCCGGCACATGAACAATCTGGAATCCGTGCTCACCTACGAAGGCACGGTCGAGATGCACACGCTCGTGATCGGCCAGGCACTGACGGGACTGCCCGCCTTTCGGTGAGCGGGCGGCATACGACATGAGCAAGGCCCGGGACCACTGTCGGTCCCGGGCCTTGCGCATGCCGTATGACGGGTGGCTAGCCGCCCTCAGCCTTGGCTGGGCGGCAGCTGGCCGGGCGGCGGAGGGGTCGGAATCTGCGCGGGGGCCGTGTCCTGGGGCGCGTTGTAGCCGGCCGGCGGCGGGATGTTGTAGGTGCTCTGCCCGAAGTCGACCTTGACCGGGTCGCGCTCGGCACCTTCGACCTCGAAGTACTCCTCGCGCTTGATGTTGAACATGCCGGCCACGAAATTGCTCGGGACCGTTTCGACCTTGGTGTTGAGCTCGCGGACATTGGCGTTGTAGTAGCGGCGCGCGGAGGCGATGCGGTCCTCGGTGGAGGTCAGCTCGTTCTGCAAGGCGGCGAAGTTCTGGTTGGCCTTCAGATCCGGGTAAGCCTCCGCGACGGCGATCAACCGACCGAGCGCGGCGGACAGCATGCCCTCGGACTGGGCCTGCTGCCCGGGGGTCTGGCCGCCGGCCATGGCCGCACTCCGGGCCTTCATGACGTCCTCGAGGGTGCCGCGCTCGTGGGCGGCATAACCCTTGACGGTCTCGACGAGATTGCCGATCAGGTCATGACGGCGCTTGAGTTCGACATCGATCTGGCGCCAGGCCTCCTGGACCAGATTGCGCTTCTTGATCAGGCCGTTGTAGACGCCCACGGCCCAGAGCGCGAAGAGCACGATCAGGCCGAGGATGACGAGCAACGCGATGAGCATCA
Organism: Nostocoides veronense; assembly: GCF_039531185.1. NCBI lineage: Bacteria > Bacillati > Actinomycetota > Actinomycetes > Micrococcales > Intrasporangiaceae > Nostocoides > Nostocoides veronense. The sequence goes on along the minus strand of NZ_BAAAPO010000024.1, from coordinate 26,774 downwards.
GGTCTCCCGTTTGTTGTCGTGGCGCCCGGGATGGGAGCGGGCGCGCAACCTACCGTCAGTGATCCTAACGTCCGAGGGCGCTGTCGGCGCGGTTATGCCAGTCCCAGGTCGCTCAGCGTGAAGGCGTGGCGGTATTCGAGGCCGGCGGCCGCAAACTTTTCGGCGGCACCGGTCGCCCGGTCGGCGATCGTCGCGACCGCGACGACCTCGGCTCCAAGTTCGCGCGCTGCCTCGGCGGCATCGAGCGGCGAGGCACCTGTTGTGGACGTGTCCTCGACGATCAGGACTCGGCGCCCGGCGATCGACGGGCCTTCGATGCGTTGCTGCAGCCCGTGCGCCTTGCCGGCCTTGCGAACCACGAAGGCGTCGAGTCGCTGCCCCGACGCCGCGGCGGCGTGCAACATCGAGGTGGCCACCGGATCGGCGCCGAGCGTGAGCCCGCCGACCGCGTCGAAGTCCAGATCCTTGACCAGATCCCGCATCACGCGCCCGACCAGCGGCGCCGCCTCACCGTCCAGGGTGATCCGGCGCAGGTCGACGTAATAGTCGGCCTCCTTGCCCGAGGACAAGGTGACCCGCCCATGCACGATCGCCTTGCCCTTGATCAGCGCGAGCAGTGCTTCCCGGTCCTCGGCGACATCCGTCATACCCCTGATTTTAGAGGCGCGGCTGCTTGTAGGTTCGCCCGATGCCACAAACCCCTCCTTTGTGCCGAAAGCTTTCTGACACAAAGGAGGGGTTTGTGGCACTCGGCGGGAAACCTACATCACGCCCCGGGCGGCTTCCTACTTGAGGAAGAACTCGGCGGTGTGGGGGGCCAAGGTGTAGGTGCCGGTGGCGCGGGCGCCGTCGGCTGTGCGGTAGCTGCCGTCCAGGCGCAGGCCGGAGGCGGACTTGCCGACATTCACGACAACCTTGCCCTTGGTGAACGTGCGGGCATACATGCCGGTGCCGATCTTCGAGTACGCCCCGAGCGGGGTGCCCATGTCGATCTGGTTGTACGGGTGTGCACCCCAGGAGGCGCCGGAGTTCTTGTCGCGCAGGAAGCAGAAGTAGCTATTGCCATTGCTGCCCATGAGGAAGGTCGCCAGGGCGTACTTGTGCCACGCATTCTTCTGGGTCTCGGTGGCGCTGGTCCACAGCTTGGTCATCGACAGCACGCGGCTGCCCTTGTTCTGAACATCGATCATCATGTCGACGTCCTGCTTCCAGGTGGTCTCGCTGTAGTAGGACCCGACCGACGAGTGGGCCTCGCGCACAAAAAGCTCCGGCTCCATGCCGTCATTGCCGGCGACCAGGCCCTTGGAACTCATCGTCGTGGAGTAGTAGCGGCGGCCATTGCCCAGGCCATTGCCCATGACGATCTTGCCGGTGGCTTTCTTCGCCGCGACCGTGATGTCGTCAGCCCAGTTGATCCATTGGCTGTGCGTCCACGTCTTGCCGCCGGTGACCGGCATCGAGGAGAGGTAGTTGCCCATCAGCGGACCGGAGCCGAGGACGTCGAGGAAGCAGCCGTCGTACTTGCTGACATTGATCAACTCCACGCAGGAGCGCCCGACCTCGCTCGCCCAGGCGGGGCTGCTGATGTTCATCAGGAAGGTCGTCGGCCACTTGCGCGCGTAGATCTTCTGGCCGCTCTTGTTCTTCGCGTAGAGGCTGTCCGCATAGCCCTTGCCGCCAAAGGTGGCATTGCGGTAGACGAGGACTTTCAGGGCCGGATTCGCGGACTTCATCGCCGCGATCTCCTTGGTGAACTTGCCCCGCATCGCGACGATGACCGTCATCCGGCGCGCGAAGTCCTGCGCCTGTGCCGTGGTGAAGGACTTCTGGCCCGCCATCCATTCGGCCGACCAGAGCTTGAGGAATTTGCCGTCAGCGCGGGCCGCGGTCGCGGTGCTCGACTCGGCGGCGACGGGCGCGGCGGTCGCGGGGGTCACGGAGGCGGCCACCAGGCCAGCCACGGTGGCACCGCTGGCGGCGAGCGCAAGGGCACGGCGCGGCATACGGGGGGCTTCAGACATCGGGAGAACTCCAGGGGGGAGGGGACAGACTGTCCTATTGCCGAGCGATGCTACGGCGACTTTCGGGGCCGATTGTGCAATCGACCACGGGCGCCGTCGGTGTGGCGCCTCATTCAGGATGCCCCGAATCGGCCGGGATTACCAGCCCGCTCACGAATCCACGGCTCGAAAGAGCGGGCCCTAAGGTGGGGGCCGTGCGCATCGCGACGTGGAATGTGAACTCGATCCGGAGCCGAATCGAGCGGGTGATCCCATGGTTGGAACGCACCGAGGTGGACGTCCTGGCCATCCAGGAGACCAAGACCCGCGAGGACCAGTTCCCATTCTTCCGGTTCGAGGAGATCGGGTATGAGGTGGCTCACCACGGCCTGAATCAGTGGAATGGCGTGGCGATTGCCTCGCGCGTGGGGCTGTCCGATGTGCAGGCGGGCTTCGCCGGTGCGCCGCTGTGGGGCGAAGGCGAGACGCCCGAGGCTCGACACCTCGCCGCGACGTGCGGCGGCTTGCGCATCAATAGCGTCTATGTCCCGAATGGCCGCAATCTCGTCGACCCGCACATGGACTACAAGGTGGAGTGGCTGGCGCGCCTTCGGGATGCCGCGCTCACCTGGGCCGCTCAGGGGCCCACGATGATCATGGGCGACTGGAATATCGCGCCGCAGGATGAGGACGTGTGGTCCATGGAGTTCTATGCGGACAAATCGCATGTCAGCCCGCGGGAGCGTGCGGCATTCCGGGCCGTGGTCGAGGCGGGGTATGCCGACCTCGTGCGCCCCCTGCACCCGGGGCCGAAGGTCTACACCTACTGGGACTACCAACAACTGCGCTTCCAGAAGGGCCGCGGTATGCGGATCGACTTCATCCTCGCGACGCCCGATGTGGCCGCTAGGGTTACAGGCGCCCTCATCGATCGCGAGGAGCGCAAAGGCAAGGGTGCCTCCGATCACGCGCCCGTCGTCGTGGATCTCGCGGATGCCTGATCCGCTGCGCGGCGTCCCGTTCCAACTGGCCGTCGAGGATGGGGCCACGCTCGCTGGAGAGGTCTATGAGCCTGCGGGAGAGGTGGATTCGACACTGCCGAACGTCGTCCTCGCGCACGGCTGGACGCTGAACCACACTCTGTGGAGTCGCGTCATTCGCGGTCTGCATGCCCGGGCTCGCGTGCGCGTGGTGGCATATGACCAGCGCGGCCACGGCCACTCGACGTCTGGCACGGGTGCGGCGTCGATCGCCCGTCTTGGCCGCGACCTCGCCGCGGTCATCGAGGCCACCGTCGACACCGATCGCGTTGTCCTGGGCGGACATTCGATGGGGGGTATGACGATCATGGCCTACGCCGGCCAGTTCCCCGATGATCTGGCAGCCCGCGCGGATCGGGTGATCCTGCTCGGGACAGCGGCCGCCGATGTCGAGCGGCCGGGATGGGCCGGCAAGGTGGAGATGGGTGTCATGCACATCGCGGCACGTGGGCCCCGAATCAAGGCAGGCGTCTTTGTGCGCCAGGGCCATCTGCGGCACCTGAACTTTGGCGATGACCCGGACCCCCGCGATGTGCGGTTGGTGCGAAAGGCCACGGCCGGCACGTCGATTCGCGATATGGGCCGCTACTTTACTGCGCTCGAAGCGCATGACGAACGCGCTTCGCTCGCCGTCCTCGGGCGGGTGCCGACCACCATCGTCGTCGGGGAACTGGACCGCCTGACACCGCCGCGTTATGGGCGGGCCTTGCACGACGGCATACCCGGCTCCCGGCTCATCGAACTCTCGGGCAAGGGGCACATGCTCGGCTTCGAGGCCACGGACCTCGTGGTGGACCTGCTGCTCGGAGCCGACTGAGTCCTCGTCCGGGCGGCCCGCACGGACCGCCCGGACCGGGACTCACTTGGGCGCCGAGCCGCCCGTCGGTGCGGTCGTCGTGTCGACGGCGGCCGTCAGCGCGATCGTGTAGCCAGCGTCGACGCTGCCGCTCATGGTCGCCAGCTGGTTCGCGCCAGAGTCGTCGCTGAAGACGTTGTCCGTAGCGAGTGAGAGCTGCGACAGGTTAGTAACGGACTGCTCGTAACCCGTTGTGGCATAGACCGTTTCGCACTCTGCCTGCGGAATGGCGATCTGCGAGGTAGCGATGGCATTGCTCGACGCGGAGATGCTGGCCTGATCGGGGTAGACCTCGAAGTGGATGTGCGGCCAGCGTCCGGAATAGCACGCGGGGAAGATCGACGTGAAGCTGACCTTGCCGGAGTCGTCAGCGATCTGGACTCCTCGCAGGTAGTTCTGGTCAGTGATGCCCTCGGAATACAAGGAGTAGTTGCCATCGCGATTGCAGTGCCAGACGTAGACCGCGACCCCGGCGAAGGGCGCATTGTCATTGGCCATGTCGAGGATGGTCAGTTCGATCGTGGCGGGCACTCCCTCGGCAGTGCCGGAGTAGTCACCGAAGCTCGTGGTGATGTCCTGGCGGACAACACCATCCTCCGTGAGGACATTGGGACCATTGGAGCCGTCGCCGGGATACGGCCCGGCCGTCTCGTCGGGGATCTCGGTCAGGTCCTCGCTGCTGGTCGAGGTGCTCGACGTGCTGCTGGAGGATGAGGTCGTGGACGAGGTGGTCGACGACGACGAACTGGTCGTGGAACTGGAGCCGTCGCCATCGGAGCTCCCGCACGCGGCAAGCACGGCCGCGCCCGCGCCGATCCCCATGTACCGCAAGACTTTCCGGCGGTTCATCGTCTCCAGGTCGAAGGCGAGACCCTGGTCGAAGACCTCCTCGTCGGGCTTCGGGAGGGGGCGGCCTTCGAAGCTCGGCGTGCGGGGTTCGACCTCGTCGCTCATCGTGATCCTCTCGGTAGGTGCGGCCTTATATCCTTCCGCGCGAACCTGTGCACCTCCTATGGTTCGTTTATGGACATGCCAGGGAACCGCGCCACCGCCTGCCCCGTCGAATGCGTATGACGCGCCGTAGCCTCGCCCTCGCCCTCACCTCGGTCCTTGCGCTGGCCGCCTGCGGTCAGGGGAACGGAAGCGGCTCGAACCAGGGCGGCATGGAGCCGGTCAAAGACTTCGCGAGCGTCACGGGGACCTATTGGGGCAGCGCGGTGAAGGCGCCGAAAGCGATGGTTGGAACCGAGCAGGCTCTGCAAATTCGCGACGATGGCTTCCGCTTGTGGGTGGGCTGCAATGTCTTCGATGTCACCGGCAAGGTCGATAACCGGCTCTTGATCGTTGATCGGCTCTCGGTCACCGACGAGAAGTGCTCCGATGCCTTGGCTGCCCAGGACAAGTGGATCGGTGAATATCTGATGAAGAAGCCACAAGTCGATCAGGGTGGACCGATGGTGGCCTTCAATTGGGATGACGGCTGGTTCGGCTTTGAAAAGTCCAACAAGGCCTTCCCCGCGCCCGGCGCCGTGGCAGAGGTTCCCGGATCCACGGATCTGACGCCGATCTCCGGCGTCTGGACGGCGTCCGATGTGAACAAGGCACCGCAGAAGATGGTGCCCGGGGCGGCCATGACAATGACGATCCTGTCCGATCGACTCATGGTCAGCGCGGGATGCAATACCCTCGCCGGCAGCGCCCGTCTGTCCGACAACATCCTCATCACCAACGGCCTGTCCATGACCGAGATGGGCTGCGACAAGGCATTGATGGAGCAGGACGATTGGCTCTCCAAGCTCTTCGCGGGGAACCAGACGAAGGTCTCCCAGGACGGCGAAAAGCTCACCCTGAGTTGGGATTCCGGCTCCATCGACTTCACCCTGACCGGCCCGGCCCCCCGCCCAGCCGCCAACCCCGACGAGCCCGTCAGCTCCTCCGACAGCCCGTCCTCCTGAGCGGTCCACCTGAGCCGGGTCGTCTAACCTCTGCTAGGGCCTGTTACGTAAGTCGTGGACGGGGTCCCCGCGAAGTATCGGAGCTGGGTCCCACGCTCTGCGTGGGCGGTACGAGCGTGGGTCCCACGCACTGCGTGGGCGAACTTCGTGGGGTGTCCTAACACCCAGTTAGGTGACTGTGCACAGGTTGCAACGCGTGCACAGTCACCTAACTGGTGTTAGCAGAGGTTAGAAACCCCCGGCCAGGCACGCTCAGAGGCCGAAGGTGGGCTGGCCCTCGACCTGACCGACGCGGCGCAGGCCAAGGCGGATCGAGGCGAGCGCACCGAGGGCGGCGGCCACGGCGGCCCCCCAAAAGACCGCGTGCACCTGCAGGATCGCCGCGGTCTTCAGCGCCTCTTTGTCCGTTGGGTCGGGCAGGCCGGCAACGATGCCGTAATAGCGGTGCAGGCCGTATGCCGTGAGCAACGCCAGCCCGAGCACCATGCCGACCATCCGGGCCACGACCACCAGAGCACTGGCCGCGCCGTGCGCATCGGCGCGCACGGCCGCCAGCGCCGCATTGTTCACCGGCGCGAGCGTCAGCCCGATGCCGAAGCCCGTCGCTGCGAGCACGATCACCGACACAAAGGTGGCAAAGATCCCGCGGCCCCAGGCGGTCATCAGCGCGAGACCGAGTGCGGCGCAAGCCAAACCGATCATTGCCACCAGTCCGTCGCCGAGGCGCCGCAGCGCCCAGCCCCCGACGAGCGCGCCGACCGGGACGGCGAGCAGGAAGCGCAGCAAAACCAAGGCGCCCTCCGCGTCGGTATATGCCGGCACCCCGTCACCGCTCGGATGCGCAAGCCGCGTCAGCAGCGGGATGTTGACGATTATCGCGACCAGCGCAGCGCCAACACAGAAGGACACCAGCAGCGCCCACGAGGTCCGACCCCCGAGGACGCCGTGCGGGATGACCGGATTGTCGGAGCGGCGGTGATGCACGGCATACCCGGCGGCACAGAGCACACCCACCGGCAGCAACGCGTAGCCGAGCGGACCGACGATTTCCTTCTCCGGCTCGGCCGCGGCGAAGGTCAAAATGACACTGCCGAGCGCCCCGCCGAGGAGTGCGGCCCCAAGGGGGCCAGCCGCCCGCAGGGATGGCCACGCCCGCCAGAGCGACCAGCCGAGCGCGCCAACAATCAGCGCCAGTGCCACGAAGCCGATCGGCGTGGCCAGCCGGGCGCTCGTGTCCGCGACATTCACCCACGGCCCGCCGAGCGCCACGCTCGTCGTGAAGATCTCGGGCGCCGCCAGCGCCAGCCAGAGGACGCCGAGCGCGCCGGCCCAGATCACCCACGCCGCCCGGGAGCCGGTGGTATGCCGCCCGCTCACCTCCCCCGCCGCCGCACCGCCCGCCGCCGCGCCGCTCGCGCGCCCGGCCCGGGCGATGGCGATCGCGAGCAGGATGCCGGCAATCGCGTTGAGCCAGAAGATGGCTCGCCAATCGGCGACGGCGAGGATGGCCGCGCCGAGCACCGGCCCAACCACCGAGCCGAACTCTTGGACGGCGCCGACGATGCCGAGCGGCATACCCCGTGCCTCGGGCGGCCAGAGGGCAGCCACGATGGCCAAAGTCGCGGGAACCAATCCCCCGCCCCCGACGCCCTGCACGACGCGCCCCGCGACGAGGACTGGCAGATCGGTGGCGAGGGCCGTGACACCCGACCCGACGACGAAGATCGCGAGGCACCCGAGCAAAACCCTTTGCCGGTCCACGAGATCCGCGAGCCGGCCGATGAGGGGCAGCACCGCGACATACCCCAGCAGGAAGCCGCTGATGATCGGGGCCGCGCGCTGAAGGGACTCCACCCCCACGCCGACGCCCTGCATCATCTCGGTCAGCGCGAGGACGACGACATAGGTGTCGGCCGCCGCGAGGGCGATGGCGAGCGAGGCGAGGGTCAGCAGTGCCCTCGGTCGCGCGTCAGGGCGCGGTGATGTCAACGGTCTTGCCGTAGTCGGTCAGCGTGACCGAATAGCTCGAGTCGCCGGTGTCGTAGAAGGGGCCGGTGAGCTTGGCCGTGCGCAACTCGCCGCTCGCGGGGACGATGCCGAATTCGGCCTGGAAGGTCGCGCTGTCCGAGCCGAGATTGAGCAGGCGCTTGACGACGGCACCGGACACGGTGCCGGTATAGCTGGCGAGCACTTCCTTGCCGAAGCGCTTCTCCGCGCCGCCCGCCGGCGAGCCCACCTGGTCGACGAGCGAGGAGAGCCCGGTGCCGGGGACGAAGAATCCCGTCGGATTCGGCGCGCCAAGCGGTTTGAGGTCGACCTTGCTGAAGGTCGGAGTGAAGAGTTTCATCCAGGTGTCGGAGCCGATGGCGATGATGTCGGTGGTTACGGGCGCGCCGCTGACGACCGCGCTCACCGTGCCCTTGAACTTGGGGTTTGTCGCATCGATGAGCCCCACGCCCTTGGCGGCCGACACGCCATTGTGGCCGCTCGGAATCGGCTTGTCCGCTTTCAGATCCACGGTGACCGCCTTGGCCGCCTCCAGCGTGGTCTTGGCTTTGGCCAGTGCGGCGCTCGGGTCGGCCGCCTCGCTCCCCTTCGAGCACCCGGCAAGGGCGAGGGGCCCGACGAGGGCGGCAGTCAGGACGGCACGACGACGCATGGGCCGAACGATACCTGTGGCGGGGCCACGCGCCGGTTCACCGATCCCGCAGCCAGGTCGCCGCTTCGTCGATGAGTTCCTCGGGCGTCTTGCGCAGATCGAGCACCACGCCTACTTCGTCCGGCTCCAAGGGTTGCAGCGCCTCAAACTGGGAGGCCAGGAGGGAGACCGGCATGAAGTGGTCCGTGCGGGCGGCCATCCGTTCGGCGATGACCTCCATCGGGCCGTTCAGGTGGATGAAGCAGAGCTCCGGTGGACCGGCGCGCAGGATGTCGCGGTACTCGCGTTTGAGGGCCGAGCAGGCCATCGTCGTCGACTGGCCTTGCGCGGCTTGGGTCGCCATCCAGGCCGAGAGGTCCCGCAGCCAGGGGTAGCGGTCGTCGTCGTTCAGCGGGATGCCTGCGGCCATCTTGGCGACATTTTCTTCGGGATGAAAGCGATCGGCCTCCGCGAAGGGCAGGTTCATCGCCTCGGCCACGCCCTTGGCGACCGTCGACTTGCCGCAGCCCGAAACGCCCATGACGACAACATGCCGGGTGCGGATCCGCGATTCGGGGATGTGGTGCACGCTCATGGCGCCTCCTCGTCAGAAAAGCATGGACACGACGGCGGCGAAAGCGAAGCCGACGACGCCGATGAGCGTTTCCATGACGGTCCAGGTCTTGAGCGTGGTCTTCTCATCCATCCCGAGGAAGCGTCCGACCAGCCAGAAGCCGGAGTCATTGACGTGCGAGAGCACGGTGGCGCCGCAGGCGATCGCGACGACGATGGCGGCGAGGTCGACGGAACTTAGACCGCTGGTCGCGGCGACGGTCGGGGCCATCAGGCCGGCCGTGGTCGTCAGCGCCACGGTCGCCGAGCCCTGCGCGACTCGCAGGGCCGTGGACACGACGAAGGCCGCCACGATCACCGGCAGGCCGAGCCCCTCGAGGCTGCCGGATAGTGCCTCACCGATCCCCGAGGCGCGCAGCACACCACCGAACATGCCTCCGGCACCGGTGATCAAAATGATGGCGCAGACCGGCCCTAGGGCGCTGTTGACGATGTGCTCGATATCCGACTTGCTGCGCCGCCCCCGCCCGAGGATGAACATGGCATACAGCACGGTGATCAGCAGCGCGATCGCGGTTTGACCGAACATCCGCACGACCGCAACCCAGGTCGCGTCACCGTCCACCCGCCCGGCGGTCGCGAGGGTGTTCAGGCCGGTGTTGAGGAAGATCAGGATGAGTGGCAGGAGCAGCACCGAGAGCACCACCGCGAAGCTGGGTGCCGGGCGGGTGTCGGCGTCCTGAGCCTGCTCGACCTCGCCACCGGCGAGCAGTTCGGGCACGGGGACGTGAATCCGACGTCCGGTCATGGTGCCGAAGAGATATGCCGCGATGAACCACGTCGGGATGCCGATGAGAAGGCCGATGACGAGAACGAGCCCGATATCGGCGCCGAGCAGCTCGCCCGCGGCCACCGGCCCCGGGTGCGGGGGCACGAAGGCGTGCATGACGGCGAATGCGCCGGCGGCTGGCAAGGCATAGGTCAGAACCGATCCGCCGAAACGGCGTGCGACGCTGAAGATGATCGGGAGCATGACGACCAAGCCGGCGTCGAAGAAGATCGGGAAGCCGAAGAGCAAGGACGCGACGCCAAGGGCGAGCGGCGCACGTTTTTCGCCAAAGCGATTGACCAGCGTGTCGGCGAGCACCTGTGCTCCGCCGGTCACCTCGAGCAGCCGCCCGATCATGGCGCCGAGGCCGACCAACAAAGCAACACTGGCGAGGGTGTTCCCAAAGCCCGTCAGCATCGTTGGGACGACCTCGGCGAACGGAATCTTCGTCGCCAGCGCCGTGAGGAAACTGACCAGGATCAATGCCACGAAGGCATGCAGCTTCAGCTTCATGATCAGGAAGAGCAGGACAAGGACCGCGACGAAGGCGATCGAGAGTAAGGCGGCCGAACCGTACGCTGGCTCAACCTCATCCGCTACCAAAAGCACGTGTGTCACCGTGAGCCCTCCCCATCGAGTCAGCCGCCTAGACGGTTCAACTGTAGTGGGCGGCCGACCCACGATGGGGTGCCAGCCGGGGAAAATCTGCGTCGGCACGACGCTTTCCCCGTGAGCGTTCGCTCAGGCCAGCGTGAGCGCATCCCCGTCGGGGTCGAGGCCGACGGTGACCGTCTCGCCATCGCGGACGTGGCCGGCGAGGACCGCCCGGGCGAGCCGGTCGCCGATTTCGCGTTGGACGAGCCGGCGCAGGGGGCGGGCGCCGTATGCCGGGTCGTAGCCGGTCTTGGCCAGCCAGTCGCGGGCAGCATCGGTGACGTCGAGGGTGATCCGCCGGTCGCGCAGGCGGGTCGCCAGCTGGCGCACCTGCAGGTCGACGATGTGCGCCAACTCCTCCTGGCTCAGGGCGTCGAAGAGGATGACGTCGTCGAGCCGGTTGAGGAACTCTGGCTTGAAGGCGGCGCGGACGCTCGACATGACGGCGTCCTTCTTCTGCTCCTGCGACAGGGTCGGGTCGATGAGGAACTGGCTGCCGATATTGGAGGTCAGCACGAGGATGACATTGCGGAAATCCACCGTGCGACCCTGCCCGTCGGTCAGCCGCCCATCGTCGAGCACCTGCAGCAGAATGTCGAAGGTCTCCGGGTGCGCCTTCTCCACCTCATCCAGCAAGACCACGCTGTATGGCCGTCGGCGCACCGCGACCACGACCAGCGCGGACGCAGTGCCGTGGGCGTCCTGCGGGGCATCCGCGAGCGCGGCGTTGTTGACCGGGGCCAGCGCGAGACCGATGCCGAACCCGGCGAGGGCGAGCACGGCATACGAGGAGAAGTCGGCGAAGGAACCCCGGCCGTAGGTGGTCATCACGGCGAGCCCGATCGTGGCCAGCACGAGACCCAGACCGGACACGAGCCCATCCCCCAGCCGGCGCAAAAGCGCTCCTCCGACGACGGCGCCGACCGGGACCGCGAGCAGGAAGCGCACCAGGATGAACGCGCCCTCCGTCGCCGGACTCGACCCGCCCCCGCACCTGCTCGTGAATCAGCCGGGCGAGCAGCGGCACGTCGACGACCACGGCGACGAGGGCCACCCCGACCAGCAAGGACACCAGTAGCGACCACACCGTTCGACCGCGCAGGACTCCGCGCGGGATGACGGGATCGGGCGAGCGGCGGTGGACCGCGGCATACGCGAGGGCACAGATGACGGCCAGCAGCACCAGCGCAAAGCCGAGCGGGCCGACGATCTCGCGTTCCGGGTCGGACGCGGCAAAGGTTAAAACACGATGCACCCCAGCGCCCGGCCGAGCAGCCCGGCGCCGATCGGGTCGGCGCGGCGCAGGACGGGCCAGGCGTGCCGAACGACCAGGACGAGCGCGGCGGCGGCCAGGACGAGCCCGACGACGCCGATCGGCGTCATCAAGCGCGCGGTGCTCGTCCCGAACGGCACGAACGGGCCACCCAGGCTCACGCTGCTGGCCAGGAAATCGGGTGCCCAGAGCGCCAGGCCGAGAAAGACGAGTGCCGCCCCAACAACTACTCGACGCATGCCGCGCGCTCGCCCCCCGGAAGCCACCTCGCCACTCGCTGTCCTACCGGAATCAGGGCCCCGCCCGCCCACGCGCGCGATCAGCAGCGCCAAGACGATTCCACCAAAAGCGTTGAGCCAGAGGATTGCCCGCCAGTCGGCGACGGCGAGGATGAGGGCGCCCAGGATGGGGCCCAGGACGGAGCCGAGCTCTTGGACTCCGCCGACGATCCCCAGCGGGAGGCCGCGGCGGTCCTCCGGCCAGAGCGCCGCGACGATGGCCAGCGTGGCCGGGACCAGGCCGCCGCCACCGATGCCCTGGATGACGCGGCCGGCGACTAGGACGGCCAGGTCCACGGCCAGGGCAGTGACGCCGGAGCCGACTACGAAGATCGCCACGCATCCCAGCAGAACGCGCTGGCGATCGAGAAGGTCGGCGAGGCGGCCGATAAGGGGGAGCACCGCGACATACCCCAGGAGGAAGCCCGAGATGATCGGAGCCGCGCGCTGGAGGCTCTCGATGCCGAGACCGACGCCTTGCATCATGTCGGTCAGGGCGAGCACGACCACATAGGTGTCGGCGGCCGCCAACGCGACGGCGATGGCGGCGAAGGTCAGCAGCGTTCGGGCACGCGTGCTCACCTCGGTCACGCCCGAGCCAGCCGCACCAATCGAGCCGGCCGAGCCGGACGGGCCAGCGGGCCCGGCAGACGCGTCAGGGCTCCGGGATGGCAATGGTCTTCCCGTAATCCGTGAGGACGACGGTGTAGGTCGCGGGCGTCCCGGTATAGAACTCCCCCGTCAGCTTGGCCTGCCGCAGTTGGCCGCTCGTCTTCTCGATGCCTAAGGTCGCCGCGTCGTCGCCGAGGTAAAGCAAGCTTTTGATGACGCTGCCCGGGACCTTCGCGGTGTAGGTGGTCAGGACTTCCTTGCCGTAGCGCTGATCCGCCCCGGCGACCGGATTCGTCGCCTTGGTCAGCAGGCTCGACAGGCCGGCGTCGGGCTTGAAGAGATTGCCCGGGTTGGGCGCGCCGAGGTCTTCGAGGTCGACCGGGACGAGCTTGGGTGTGAACAGCGACATCCACGTCTTGTCGCCGATCGCGACCATGTCGACCGTGGCCGGCGTGCCATTGACGACCGCGCTGACCTTGCCCTTGAACTTCGGCGTCGTGGCATCGATGAGGCCAGTGCCCTCCGCGCCCGAAACACCGTTGTGCCCCGAAGGGATCGAGGCGCTCGATGTCAGTTTGAGCGTGACGGCCTTGGCTGTGTCGAGGGTGGTCTTGGCCTTGGCCAGCGCCGCAGCCGGGTCGGCCGTGGCCGCCTTGTCCTCGCACCCAACCAGGGCGAGCGGGAGGCACAGCAGCGCTGTGAAAAGAGCGAGGCGTCGACGCTTGGCGATGACGATACCCGGCACCACCGACGGCCCACGGTTATGACCGGTACTCCCAAAGGGGAGACAGGCGCCGCCCGAAGCGAGACGATGTCGCTGCCCGTCGACGACCACAGGAGTGCCGGTATGCCGCTGCCCGTCCCCCTTCCTCGCCTTCCCTGGCTGCGCGGCGCGCTCGCGTGGATGATCGTGGGGACCTACGTGGCCCTGGGTGAGGTCAACGGCTTGCTCGATCAGGTGCTATTGCCCGGCGGACGCACCACCAGCCCCACCTCGTTGACGAGCCCCGGCGCCCCATTTGCCTGGGGAGAGACCGTGTCCGACTGGCAAAGTCTCCTCCAAAGCCGCTCCGACCTTCCGAGCCACGCGTGGATCACGACGTATGCCGCGCTCGACCTCTGTTTCATTGCGCTCTACGGCACGGTTGGTTTGCTTCTTCGTCGGCGGACGAATGTCAGCGTGATCGAGCTGACTCCCACGGGTGAGGCGACCTGGGAGAGATCGGCCCGCTGGGCGCGGGTCGGATCGGTGGTCCTGCTCGCAGCTGCCGTCGACGTCACCGAGAACGCGGCGATGCTGATCGCTCTCAAGGCGTCCGAAGCCGCCACCGTGCTTCCGGGCATCACCGCACTCAAGTGGCTACTGATCCTTGGTGCCAGCGTTCTTGCCGTTCGCGCGCATAACGAGGACCGAAGGACTCGCTGGGAGCTCGGCTTGGCTCCGGCAAGAGTGGCCGTCGGGTGGGCGAAAGCCGCATACGCCCAACGCTTTTCACTGCTGATCGTGCTGCCGTTGGCGCTACTCGGCTTGGGCAAGGGACCTGACCTGCTGGAGCAGATCCCGGATATTGAGCGACGCTGGGCCGAGCAGCGTGGCTGGGCGCACCTGCTGTGGGCGAGCGTGGCAACCGTGCTCGTGGCTGGCACGATCTTCGTGCTCGGGCGCATGCGCAGCCACAACGTCGTGATGCGGGCCAGTGCCACGGTGCCCGATCCCCATACGAAACCCGTCCTTTGGCTCTGGTGGGCCAGCCCGGTGGCCGTCCTCCTGCTCGCTGGTATCGCCAACGCACGTGGCGTGTCGCCCACTTCGTCGCGCGTTGCGCTGTTCGCGAGCATCCCCTTCGTCATCGCTGCCGTGTCAACCGCCGTGCGATGGGTCAATCACACCTTTAGCCCTGATGCCACCGGTCGCATGACAACCGCGAGCGACCTCCCAAAGTGGTTGTCCCGCAAGGCAAAGCCGTCAGTGTCGATCGAACAAGCACAACGAGCGATTGCCCTGGGTGACGGCCTGGCCATCGCCCTGCTCATGCTCCCGGGCGTTGGACTCATCCGCGCATTCGCCGGCGAAGTGGCCCTCGGGGACCGACCGGCCATGGCATCGTGGCTCCTCGCCCTCGGCATCGTCATCTGCGTGTTCGGCTGGCCGACCGCTGCCTTCGCCATCCACCGCCTCAATCACGCCTCGAGCGCGCCCATGCCAGCGCGCAGAGTCTGGGCGGCCATCTTGCGCATCCTGACTCCTGGGCTTACGACGTCACGACAGTGGCTGGCTCCAGTCCTCCTCGGCATTTTGGTGCTCGCGGTGATTCCCTTCGGCTCGTACGCAGCGGATGTCTCGCAGATCCTCGGCCCGATCGCGACCTTTCTCGTCGGCGTCACGATCATCTCGGGCCTCGTCGGAACGGTCGTCGTCATCCTCCAACAAGGAGGGGCGCCCGAGTTCTTTTGGCTCCCCCTGGTCCGTCGAGCCTCGGCCCCCGTGACCACATTGCTGATCCTTGCCACAATTCTCGGCACGGTGCGGGGCGGCGGCGATGACGTCCACGGCATCCGAACCCTCCCCGATTTCGTTCCGACGCACCGTCATTCCTGGAGCCAGGTGCTGGCGAACTGGGCCCGCGCCAACACCTGCGACATTCCCCTACCGGACACGAACTACAACGTTCGCCCCCTCTTTGTGTATGCCGCGGAAGGCGGCGGGATCCGCGCCGCCGTGTGGACATCGCTCGCCCTCGACAGGCTCGCCAGCATGGGGAAGCCAGGATGCACCACGGCCCTCATGTCGTCCGGCGCCAGTGGGGGCGCGGTGGGCCTGGCCGTCGCCAGCGTCCTCCCGCCCGGTCACGCAGCAGCCGCAACCGAGCGCATGAGCCGGCCCGAGGCGCTGTCCGTGGCGACGGTCGGCCTGACCGTTACAGACATCGTGTATGCCGCGACCGGCGTCCCAATCCTGGCCCGCGTGGGAGCTGATTGGCGCTGGCTTGATCGCGCGGGGCAGATGGAGATGGCGTGGGAACGAGCGGTCCCCAAACTGGAGTCGCCGTTCCTCAGCACGGCAGCGCCGTCTGGCATCACTGGCGCGCTGGTCCTCAACTCGACCTCGGCCACGAATCGATGCCGGGCCCTCGTGTCGCAGGTCGAATTGAGCGGGATCAAGGACCCTTCATCGGGCACACCGGCCAAGAGCCCTATCGATGACTGCACCGTCACGGGCCGGTCGCCAGCGAGCCTGGATGTGGTTCGCCTGACGGACGCGTGCGGCATCTCGCTGAGTACCAGCACGGCGGCGATGCTGGCGGCGCGTTTCCCGTTCGTGACCCCGTCCGCGGCCTTGTGCTCCGCGGCCGCCAACCAGCAACTCGTTGACGGCGGCTATATCGAGAACACCGGAGTTGGGACCGTGGCGGATCTCGCGCCGCAGTGGCTCCCGCTGGTCCGGAACCACAACTCGTGGGTGCTTTCGATGCGCTCCGGCACCCTGTGGGTGCCGGTGCTGGTGTATTTCGACAACGGCCGCGGAAGTGACCTGGCCGCCCGGCCCAGCAGCCGCACTCAGGAGTTCTTGGTCCCGCCGAAGACCTTCCTCGGGGGCACCAAGGTCCTGTTTGGCGCCGACGCGCAATTGCGTCGGGTGCAGCAGTTGTTCGCGGCCGACCAACTCTTTGCCGGTCGCGGCAGCGCTGCCGCGATCACCGCGGTGAACAAATGGCGACCAACGACGACTTATGTCGCCTATCAGGCCACTGCACCCTCGACCTCTGCCCCGCTGGGGTGGGTTCTGTCCGAAGCGAGTTACAGAGCGCTGGAAAGGGCTGCGAAGAACCAGCCCCGTCTTGCGCGTAAGGGTGACACCCCGGCCGATCAGAGCCCCGCGAGCGGGCTTGGCGTGATGCAAGAGAAGGGGTATGGCAGCCTGACAGACCTCGGCAGAATTTTTGGTGAGTAGGCCGAGTCACTGACGAAAGGTCGCTGCCTGATGCGTGCGGTAGTGCTCGGCTCCACCGGTTTCCTCGGGCGCACGATCGTGGCCGAGTTAGCGCGGAGGGGTCACGCGGTTGTCGGCTACTCCCGCGAAGGTGCGCCGTGCCCGGAGGCCCCGGCCGCGGCATACGACTCATTGGATGTGGTGGAGGCGAGCGACACTGACTTGGACGCCTGCTTGGCCGGCGCCGATGCGGTCGTGTATTGCCTGGGACCCGATGAGCGCGTACGCATTCCGCGTCCCGCCACGACCTTCTTCCAACGCCTTCTCGTCGCGCCGGCCGAGCGGGTGGCGTATGCCGTGCGGCGCTGCGGCGTGGCGCGATTCGTTGTCCTCGGGTCCTACTTCACTGCCTTCGACCGACTCCACCCGGAGTGGCAACTGAGTGCGCGCCATCCCTATATCAAGGCGCGGGCGGACCAACAGCGCCGCGTTCACGCCGATGCGGGCGCCGCGAGCACGTCGATGCTGGAGATTCCCTTCGTCTTTGGTTCTCTGCCGGGGATCGTGCCGATGTGGAAGTCCTATCTCATCGACCCGGCCCGCCGGTTCCCGGTTGTGTTCTCGCCGGCCGGACGGAACGCCGCGGCAACCAATCTCGATGTCGCGCAGGCCGTTTCGGGCCTGGTCGAGGGGTGGATCCCGGCCGGGGATCACCCGGTCGTCACCGACAACTACACCTTCGAGCGCCTCAACCGGGTGATCGTCGAGGCGCTCGATCGGCCACGCCGTCCGGTGGTGACAATTCCGACCGGACTGCTCGCCGCGGGGCTGCGCGCGGAGCAGGCGCGCCGGCGCCTGACCGGCGCCGGCGCGGGTCTCACCACGAGTTGGCTCGCCCGAGACATTCTGGCGCGGGACCTCGGGCTGGACCCCGCGGCATACGCCCCGGTGTTGGGCCTGACCCCCCGCTCACTGGACAATGCCGTCCGCGCAACCGTCGCGGCGTCGCTCGCCTGATCTCGGCGAGCGTATGCCGCGCCCTCAGGCGAGCGTGAGCGTGTCCCCGGCGGCGTCGAGACCGACCGTGACGGTGTCGCCATCGCGGACCTGGCCGGCGAGGACCGCGCGGGCCAGCCGGTCGCCGATCTCGCGCTGCACCAGCCGGCGCAGGGGGCGGGCGCCATACGCCGGGTCGTAGCCGGTCTTGGCCAGCCAGTCGCGGGCAGCATCGGTGACGTCGAGGGTGATCCGCCGGTCGCGCAGGCGGGTCGCCAGCTGGCGCACCTGCAGGTCGACGATGTGCGCCAACTCCTCCTGGCTCAGGGCATCGAAGATGATGACGTCGTCGAGCCGGTTGAGGAACTCGGGCTTGAAAGCCGCGCGGACGCTCGACATGACAGCGTCCTTCTTCTGCTCCTGCGACAGCGTCGGGTCAATAAGGAACTGGCTGCCGATATTGGAGGTCAGCACGAGGATGACATTGCGGAAATCCACCGTGCGCCCCTGCCCGTCGGTCAGGCGCCCGTCGTCGAGCACCTGCAGCAGGATGTCGAAGGTCTCCGGGTGCGCCTTCTCCACCTCATCCAGCAAGACCACGCTGTATGGCCGTCGGCGCACCGCCTCGGTCAGCTGCCCGCCCTCGTCGTACCCGACATAGCCGGGAGGCGCGCCGATGAGGCGCGCGACGGCGTGCCGCTCGGCATACTCACTCATGTCGATGCGGACCATGGCGCGCTCGTCGTCAAAGAGGAAGTCCGCCAACGACTTTGCGAGCTCGGTCTTGCCGACACCGGTCGGGCCGAGGAAGAGGAACGAGCCGGTCGGGCGGTCGGGATCGGCGAGGCCGGCCCGGCTGCGGCGCACCGCATCGGAGACCGCCTGTACGGCGCCGCCCTGGCCGATCAGGCGCGCCCCGATGATCGATTCCATCGACAGCAGCTTTTCGGTCTCGCCCTGGAGCAGGCGGCCGGCGGGGATGCCGGTCCACGCGGAGATGACCTCGGCGATGTCGTCGGGACCGACGCGCTCCTTGACCATCAAATCCGCTGTGCCGCGGGCGATCTCGTCCTCATTGGCCTTGGCGAGGTCCTTCTCGAGGGCGGGAATCTCGCCATACATCAGCCGCGACGCCTGCTCGTAGTTGCCCTCCCGCTGCAGCCGCTCGGCCTGCGTGCGCAGGTCGTCGAGGCGAACTTTGAGGTCACCGACCTTGTTGAGGCCGGACTTCTCTGCCTCCCAACGGGATTCGAGGGCACCCAACTCCTCGGTGGAGTCGGCGAGGTCCTTGCGCAGCTTGGCCAGCCGCTCCTTGGAGGCGTCATCGGTCTCGCGGGCGAGATGCAACTCCTCCATCTTCATGCGGTCGACAGACCGCCGCAGCTGGTCGATTTCGACGGGGCTGGAGTCGATCTCCATCCGCAGGCGCGAGGCCGCCTCGTCGACGAGGTCGATGGCCTTGTCGGGCAGTTGCCGGCCGCTGATGTAGCGGTCGGACAGCGAGGCCGCGGCCACGAGGGCGCTGTCCTCGATCTCGACCTTGTGGTGCGCTTCGTAGCGTTCCTTCAGGCCGCGCAGGATCGCGATGGTGTCTTCGACGCTCGGCTCGCCGACGAAGACCTGCTGGAAGCGGCGCTCCAGGGCGGGGTCTTTCTCGATGTGCTTGCGGTATTCGTCGAGAGTCGTCGCGCCGACAAGCCGCAGCTCGCCGCGGGCGAGGAGCGGCTTGAGCATGTTGCCCGCGTCCATCGCGCCTTCGCCAGTGGCCCCTGCGCCGACGACCGTATGCAGTTCGTCGATGAAGGTGATGATCTGGCCGTCGCTGGCCTTGATCTCCTCGAGGACAGCCTTGAGCCGCTCTTCGAACTCTCCGCGATACTTCGCCCCGGCGACCATCGCCCCGAGGTCGAGGGAGAGAAGTCGCTTGTCCCGCAACGATTCAGGGACGTCGCCATCGACAATGCGCTGGGCCAGACCCTCGACGACAGCAGTCTTGCCGACGCCGGGCTCGCCGATGAGAACGGGGTTGTTCTTGGTGCGCCGCGAGAGGACTTGGACGACGCGACGGATCTCGGTGTCCCGGCCGATGACGGGGTCGAGCTTGCCGTCGCGGGCGGCCTGGGTCAGGTCGGTGGAGTATTTGTCGAGAGCCTCGCTCGTCGCATCCGGGTTCTCGGTCGTGACCTTGCGGCCGGCGCGCAGATGCTCGATCTGCGCCTCGACGGCCTTGGCGTCAACACCCTTCAGCGCGCCTTTTTCGGCGAGCGCGAGGACCAGCGCGTCGACGGACATATAGGTGTCGCCCCACGCCTTCATCAGCGTGTCGGCCTGGTTGAGCACGGGCATGACGGACTGACCGAAGCCGGGGCCGCTGCTCGCTCCACTGACCTTGGGCAGCTTGGCAATCTCTGCGCGCGCGGCGGAGGCGATCGCCTCGGGGCTGGTGCCACCGGCGGCCAGCAAGGCCGGCACCGTGGTCTCGGGGACCTCCACCGCGGCGAGTGCGATGTGGGCGGGCGTGATCTCGGGGTTGCCGGTCGTTTGGGCCGCGCGCTGAGCGATCGCGAGGATCTCGGCAACCTTCGTGGTCGGCTTGAGTTCCATGAAGGGAATGACTCCTTGAGCAGGGGTGATGGCGGTTTCTGGTCTAATCAACCTTAGTCAAGTTGAGTCTATTCCGCTCAACTTTGGATTCTTTCTGGCGCGACCCACCCAAACCGCGGGTTACGGACGTATGTGCCGTCGAGACGGACAATCGGCACCGGGAAGGGGTGGGTATGCAGCGCGACGAGTTCTCGGCCTACGTGCAAGCGCGCTGGCCTGCCCCTGTCCGCACAGCCGTGCTGCTCACCGGTGACCGCCACGCGGCCGAAGATCTGGTGCAAGAGAGCCTGATCAAGGCGGCGCAGCATTGGCACCGACTCGACGGCGCCCCGACGCCTATGTCCGCCGCATCATGTACACCCGCTCCATCGATGCCTGGCGTTGGCGGCGCCACCAGCCGGATCCGGTCGAGGTGACCGAACGGCATACGCTCGCAGTGCCGGATGGCACCGACGATGTCGACCTGCGGTTGCGGCTTGCGGGGGCGTTGCGCGAGCTGAGCCCCGGGCAGCGCGCGGTGATCGTCGCGCGCTTCTATGAAGACCGCACCGAGGTCGAGACGGCCGCCCTCCTCGGCAAATCGGTGAGCACCATCAAAAGCCAGACCCGCGATGCCCTCGCCCGATTGCGCACTGTGGCACCGGATCTCGCCATCCATCTCGGCAAGGAGGAGGTGCCCCGATGAGCACCGATCTGCAGGATCTGCTCCGCGAACTCGCGGACGTCGATGCGAGCCCGACCCCCGACCCGGAGGCGCTTTTCGCCGCCGGGCGACGCTCCACCGTGCGTCGTCGGGTCACCGGCGCCACCGCCACCCTGGCCGCCGCCGCGGCGCTGGGGTATGCCGTGTGGCCGGCCACCACCCTCGACTCCGCACCACCCGCCGGCACGTCGAGTCCGACGGAGACGACATACCCCATGGCCGTGGGGAAACCGTTGTTGAGCAAGTACTCGTCCGACCACTACGGGCCCAAGCTGTTGGCGATATCGACGGACGGCGGTCCCCTCTGGCTTGTGGGCCACAACGGTGACGTGGTGCGGGGCGACATGGCG
Source organism: Nostocoides veronense (assembly GCF_039531185.1). Lineage (NCBI taxonomy): Bacteria > Bacillati > Actinomycetota > Actinomycetes > Micrococcales > Intrasporangiaceae > Nostocoides > Nostocoides veronense. The sequence goes on along the minus strand of NZ_BAAAPO010000024.1, from coordinate 5,482 downwards.
CCCCAACCGCGTTCTGCTCCCGCCGTATCGCCGAATGGCCAATGGGTCAGCTTTGACGCTGTCGTGCACGGCTTGACTCGTCGCAGCTACATCAATTTCCCGTTCGGCGATACTCGTCTAGGTCAGGGATTGTGGAGCCCCGATTCCCGGTATGTCGTGTTCCCCGAAAGCGTCAGTGAGGTCGACGAGGGTCAGTTGGTCGACACCCAGGCCCCTGATGCGGCCCCCGTCATTCTTCCCGCACCAACAAAAGCCCCATTCGTCATCGCCGGTTGGCTGGACGGGGACACCCTGCTTGGGTTCACAAGCGGCAGTCCTTCGACTGTGGAGTTGCGCGCGAGCACGTGGACGATTGGGGACACCGCGTGGCGCGAGACCGGCGTGACGCTCAGCGATACGACCCAACGCCACATGGGCGAGAACGCGATCGCAGCCTCGCTCAGTCCAGATGGCCAAAGCATTCTCGTGCGCTGGCAGGAGCAGACCGAGCTCGACCGGCTGCCGCTGGACGGCATACCCAGCAATGAAGAGCGCCGCACCCAGGCCCGGCCCTTCCGACTTTCGGATGGGGCGGCCATACCCCTGCCTGGCCAGAAGGGCACGGGCCTCGCCTCCTGGGATGGGTGGGGTTGCCGGCCGGCCTGGCAGGACGGCCGGCCGCTGATCACCGACCACGTCGGTGCGTCGCCGCCGCGAGCGCCCCTGACCGCCGTCGCGTGCGAACATTGCAACCCCGAGGTATCCTGGAAATCAACGCAAGATACCTACGATATCGAGACTCACCATGTCCATGACCAAAACCCCCATCGAGATCGATGACGATCTGCTGTCGGGCGCTGCGGATGCCCTCGGCACCCGGACCAAGAAGGACACCGTCAACGCGGCGCTGCGTCACGTGCGTGACGAGCACCGACGGATGACCGCTCTTCGGGAGTTGCGCGCGATGGGCGAGGCCGGTGACTATGCCGACTTCATCGGCGCCTCGGACCGCTATCGATGAGGCCGCACTATCTGCTCGACACGTCTGCTCTTTTCCGAATTCTTGGTGGACTCACGAGTTGGGATCGAGAAATCCAGGCGGGAGTCATCGCGATCTGCCCAGCAGTTGAGTTGGAGTTTCTCTATTCCGCGCGGTCGCTCGCGGATCGCCGACGAAAGCAGGACTTCCTCAAGGCAGCGTTCACCTGGATTCCCATGCACGAGCGCAGCTTCGAGCGCGCCCAGGAGGTGCAACAGTTCCTGACCGAGTCGGGTCAGCATCGCTCGGCCAAAGCCATCGACCTCGTGATCGCGGCCACCGCCGAATCGGCCAAAGTCAGCGTCCTGACCGATGACCGGGATTATGAGGCGATCTCCAGGGTCACGGGCCAGCCGGTGGCCCGGGTCATGTGACGCTCGCGTGAGCGAAAGCAGGGTTATTGCCCAGCTATCACTCACGCGAGGGGGTCGCGCGAATATCGCGGAGCCCGATCAACCGCCGTGGGGGCGCAACTCCGGCTCCAACTCGGCCACGATGCGGGCGTGCAGGGACTCGTCGATGACGAACTTGCGGCGCCACACGGCATACCCAGCGATAATGAGAAGCGCCGGGATGAGCAGCATTGCGACCTTCATCATCGTGATCCCGCCGGGGGTGACATCGGCGGCGGTATCCGCCTCGTTGATCCCCGCGATGATCACCGTCGCGGACACGATCCAGGTGTTCATCGCGGCCGAGGTCTTGTTGATGAACGGCTGCAGGGCGAAGGTCACGGCGTTGTTGCGGCGGCCGAGCTTCCACTGCCCATACTCGATCGTGTCGGCCTGGAAGACGAGCATGAGCAGCATGATGAAGCTCGCCAGGAAGAACATCACGAACGCGAGCCCGCCGAGGACGACGATATTCATCGGCGCAACGAAGAACACGGCATACGTCACGACGATGAGCGCTGTCGACCAGGTGAAGAGCTGGCCGCGGGACCACCGTCGGCGGGCGAGCGGGAAGGTGGCAAGGCCGGCGATTTGGCCGAGACCGACGAAGAGCGCAAAGACCGGAAAGACGGCCTCGTCGCCATAGGCGTACTTGAAGAAGTACCAACCGAAAGCTCCGGTCGTGCCATAGCCGAGCATGAAGAGCAGGTATGCCGCTGCGGCCCAGAGCAATTGGTCGTTGCGGAAGAGCGCGCGAAGTAGCTCCCGCAGCCCCGTGCGCTCCCCCTCGAGGTCGACATCGGTGCGCTCGCGGACGGCAAGGATCGGCACCAGCATCAGTGCGACCATGATCACGGCGAGGATGATGGCGATGGTGCGCCACGAGCCGGTCGTGCCGCCCTCGATGCCCCCGGCCAGCGCCGCCACGGCCACGGGCACGCCTGCGACGGCGGCGAACTGACCAATCGAGGCGAAGGTCTTGGCGACCGCCGCCAGCCGCTCCCGCTCGGCCGGATTGATCGACAGCGCCGGGAGCATCCCCCAATAGGAGATGTCGTGCGCCGACCACATCAACCCCCAGAGCAGCACGACGACGCCGAAGACCGCGACGAAGGCGCCGCCCGTCAGCCCGGTGTCCGTGAACAGCAGCACCGTGGCGATGCCCGACGCCAGCCCACCGAAGAGCAGCCAGGGCTTGAACTGCCCATACCTGCTGCGTGTGCTGTCGACGAGCGCGCCGACCACGGGGTCAAGGAAGGCATCGAGCAGCCGCGCGGCGAGCAGCACCCCGGAGACCCACCACATCGTCGAGTCCGGGAGGTTAAGGACCTCGGTCAGATAGACCACGAGATAGAAGCTGACCAATGTGTAGACCGCGTCCCGCCCGAGGGTCCCCACGCCATACGTCCACTGGTTGCGGCGGAAGTCCGGCGAGGCAGAGGTGCGCAGGTCGGCGGGGCTCTCGACACTCATGGCGCGCAGATTACCGGCCGGTAGGATGCGCGTGTCGTCGATCGAGATCCACTCCAGGACTTCTTCCCCGCCACCATTTACGACGGCAGCGTTGCCGCGCACCGTGATTCGCGGATTGTGGTCGATCTCGTCGATCAGATAGCCCGACATCGTCGCGCTCAGATCGGGCCGCCGGATGAGGATCGTCACCGAGCGGGCGAAGCGCGCCAGGTGCACCGCCGCCTGCCCCGCCGAGTTCCCACCGCCGACGACAAAGACCGGTTGGTCCTCCATCTCGCGCGCCGCCGTCATCGCGGCGCCATAGTTCACTCCGCGCCCGACCATCTCGTCGATGGTCGGTATGCCGATGCGCCGGTAGTCCACCCCAGTCGCGATGACGATCGCGCGGGCCCGCACCTCACCCCCGTCCGTGCAGACCGTATGCGGATCCCCCGGCCCCCCGGTCCGGATCGCGGTCACCGGCCACCCGGTGAAGAAGCGCGTGCCGAAGCGGAGGGCGAGAATGTCGCCCTCCCCTCGAAAGGCCCTCATGCGCGTCATCATCCTCGGCTCGACCGGCTTCCTCGGTCGCTCCATCGTGACCCATCTCGCGGCGGCCGGCCATGAGGTCGTGGGCGTCTCCCGATCGGGACGGCCGTCACCGGAGGCCCCCAACACCAGCGCCGTGGCCCTCGACCTGACCAGCGCCGCGCCCCGCGATCTCGACGACCTCCTGGACGGCGCCGATGCCGTTATCCATGGCCTCGGTCCCGACGATCGCGAGCGCGTCCCCGCACCTGCTCTCGACTACTTCCGGCGTATGCAGGTCGCTCCCACCGTCGCCGTCGCCGCCGCCGCTCGTCGAGCTCGGGTGGGCACGATGGTGATCCTCGGGTCCTACTTCAGCCACTTCGATCGGCTCCGCCCAGAGCTCAACCTGGCCGGTGCGCATCCCTATATCCAGGCCCGGCGCGAGCAGACCGCCGAGGCCCGAGCCGCCGGCCCGGAGGTCGTGACAACCCTGGAAATCCCTTTCGTCTTTGGCGCAGTTCCTGGGGTGGTGCCGATGTGGAAGTCCTACCTCGTGGACCCCCTCCGCCGGATGCCCGTCGGATAGGGCCCCGCGGCATGAGCGCTGCCGTCACCGATCGCGATGTGGCCCAGGCAGTTTCGTTCGCACTCGAGGGCCGAATCAGCGGCAGTATGCCGATCGCCACGGACAACTATTCCTTCGACCGGCTCGCCCGGGTGATGCTCGGCGCCCTCGGCCATCCCCGCCGACCCGTCGTCGGCGTGCCCAACGCCGCCCTGGCCCTGGGAATGCGCGCCGAAGCCGCTCGCCTGCGCCTGAAGAAAATGGACTCCGGCCTCGACCTCGCCCGCCTTCCGCACGACCTGATCGGCGCCGACCTCTCCCTCGACACCACCGAGTTCGGCGAGGCAATCGGCCTGTCCCCCAGAACAATCGACGACGCCGTGATCGCGACCGTGCGAGCTAGCCAATGACCCCGCGCCGACCGCCACGAGGCAAGCCGGTCCTGCATACAGACCGGCTCGAGTTGCAGCCGCTGACCTGGGACCACCTGCCCGAGCTGACGGCACTCGATGCCGACGAAGAAGTCATGCGCTATCTCGACCGCCCCCGCACGCCGGAACAGGTGTGCGAGCGGCAGCTGGCGCGGATGGATCCAACCCACGACGCGATGGGCCTCGGCTAGTGGTGCGGCTATCACCGAGGCCGCTTCGTCGGCTGGTGGCTGCTTACGCCCGAGGGGCCAGGATGGGCCGAAATCGGTTGGCGCCTATCCCGATCCGCGTGGGGTCGCGGATTGGCAACCGAGGGTGCCCGGGCCGTCATCGAGCACGGCTTCACGACCGTCGGCCTGGAACGCATCAAGGGCGAAACGATGGTCGCCAACGAACGCAGCCGTTCGGTGATGGTGAAGCTCGGCATGCGGCATACCCGCATCGAGCACCGCACCTGGGAGGATCCGTTGCCCGGCGTCGAGCAGGGCGAGTGGCTCGCCGAGATCAGCCGCGACGAATGGCTCGCTCAGGGGTCGTAACGCGGCTCAGGTTCGGGGTCGTACCAGCCGCCCCGCTCTTCGACCGTCGCCTCGAACCGGTCCTTCAGACCTGAGGCAACCGCCCCGGATTCGTCGGCGACATTGGCCTCGCGGACATAGACCGCCCACTCATCGGACTCGGCGTCGTCCTCCCCCGCCAGCGGCTGGCGGATGACGCGGACCTCGGTGAAGCCCTCCTCCCGCAACTCCTCGGCCACCTCGTCGGCATCGTCGCGCTCAGGGAAAACCAGCAAGTGCTCGCTCACGAGACGACACCTTAACGATCGGCGAGCGCCGAACGCCGACGGTGAGCGGCACTTGCGGTGCCGCCCCACGACGCGAAAGGCTCCGCCATATGCCGCCCGGTGCCCGACCTCGCACGTGGCAGTTGCCCTTCCTGGCCCGAGCATTGGCCACGGTTCATGCCTTCGGCGCGCTCACCGCGATCTTCCTGACCCTCTTCGTGGGACGCCAAGTGCGGCCCTCCTGAGGTGTGTCTGAGTTAATTCGGCATCCGGGCTGATCAATAGCCATCAGCGTTGGTGTCGTGCTCG
>NZ_BAAAPO010000023.1:73838-103960 GCF_039531185.1 Nostocoides veronense | reverse complement strand
TCATTTCCCGACCCGCCCGGCCGAGCCAGCCACCAGGCCGCACAGTCCTAAAGATCAGCGCTTCCCTAAGACTAACGAACGGGAACCGTGGCGCGATCAGCGGCGTTATCGGATCGATTCGCGACAAACCAGGGGGTCGGCTCCCGGGTGCGAACGATTACCGACATAATGTCGACGTGGCCTCAGCATCCGCCGTGCATTCCGGCACCCCTCCGACCCATCCTGGGCATGCCCTCGGTCCGGTGACCCGGCCGAACATGGTCTCCGTGGGCACCATCGTGTGGTTGTCCAGCGAGTTGATGTTCTTCGCGGGACTCTTCGCGATGTACTTCACGATTCGCCAGGTCCGCCCGGATCTGTGGTCGGAGCACACCCCCACCCTGAACGTCCCGTTCGCCACCGCGAACACGATCGTGCTGGTCATTTCCTCGGTGTGGTGTCAGTTGGGGGTCTACAAGGCCGAGCACGGCCAGGCGGCGCGCACCGGCAGCCTGCTCAATGTGAGCGGCTGGGGGATGCGTGAGTGGTATGTCCTGACCTACATCTTCGGCTCCCTCTTCATCGCCGGCCAGGTCTACGAATACGCCCACCTCGTCCACGACGGCATCACGCTCTCCTCCGATGGTTATGGCTCGGTCTTCTACCTCACGACCGGTTTCCACGGCATGCACGTCACTGGCGGTCTTATCGCCTTCCTGCTGATCATCGGACGCACCTTCACCACCCGGCACTACAGCCACGCCCAGGCCACGGGCGCCGTGGTGACCTCCTACTACTGGCACTTCGTCGATGTCGTGTGGATCGCGCTCTTCGCGACGATCTACCTGCTCAAGTGACCCCGCCCAACAGCCGAGAAAAGAGACCGATGTGAACGCACTCGCCGTCCGGCGACGCCACCCGGCCGCGATCTTCATCCTGTTGTTGTTGGGACTGATCGTCACCGGCGCCGGGTATGCCGCCCTGGCCCCCAAGCAGGCCACCGCCGCCACCGCCTCCGCGGACCAGATCGAACGCGGTCGTCAGCTCTTCTTAACCAACTGCGCCACCTGCCACGGCAAGGACGGCCTCGGCAGCCCGGTCGGCCCCAACCTCGCCGGTGTCGGCGCGGCAGCCGTCGACTTCCAGATGGGCACCGGCCGGATGCCGATGGCCGAGCCCGGCGTTCAGGCGCCGCGCGGCAAGAAGGTCACTTACTCCGCTGAGGAGATCGCCGATATCGCCGCGTGGGTGGCGTCTTTGGCCCCCGGCCCGGCTGTGCCAGATGCCGAATACACCACCGCCGAGGGCGGCAATGCCGGTCGCGGTGGCGAGATCTTCCGCGTCAACTGCTCGATGTGCCACAACTCCGCGGGCGCTGGCGGTGCGCTCACCCGCGGCAAGTACGCCCCGAAGCTGACCGATGTAGAGGGTCAGCACATTTACGAGGCCATGCTGACCGGCCCGCAGAGCATGCCCGTCTTCAACGACAACAACATTTCCCCAGAGTCGAAGCGCGATGTGATCGCCTACCTCAAGACGATGGATGAGGCCGGCAGCCCGGGCGGTATGGCGCTCGGCAGCCTTGGCCCGGTGCCGGAGGGCCTCGTGGCCTGGGTCTTCGGGCTCGGCATCCTCATCGGCGCCGCATACTGGCTCGGGCAGAAGGGAGCCTGAGCCGATGAGCACCGAACACTCCACGGACACCGTGCGCCTCGATGAGGGGCATCATGTCGGCGACGGCGGGATCCCCGCTCAATTCGCCAACCCCGGTTTGCCGCCGCATGTGCACCGGATGGCAGATGAGTCCGAGGCCGCGGCCAAGCGGGCTGAGCGTCAGGTCGCTGGCCTGTTCACCCTCTCGATCCTCGGCACGGTCCTGTTCCTGATCGCCTACTTCGCCTTCGACACCGCGCACCGCACTTGGGTGCCAGGCATCGGCACCGTGTCCACCTCGAACCTGCTGCTGGGTGTGGGGATGGGGCTCGGCCTGCTCGGCATCGGTCTCGGCGCCGTGCACTGGGCCAAGACACTGATGCCCGACGAGGAGGTCGTCGAGGAGCGGCACGCGATGCGCTCCAGCGATGCCGCACGCGGCGAGTTCGTCGAGATCATGCGTGGCGGTGGCGAGAAGAGCCAGCTGTTCCGTCGGCCGTTGATCAAGGCGACCCTGGGTGGCGCTCTCGGCCTGTTCTCCCTGCCGCTGCTCGTCCAACTCGTTGGCAGCCTCGGCCCGCTGCCGAAGAACCACCTCTCCTTGACCATGTGGAATGGCACCCCGGATGGCGAGGGTGGCTACACCGCATACACCGCGCGCCCCCGCCTGGTGACCGACCCGGAATCGCTGCCGATCAAGGCCAGCGATGTCACGATCGGTTCGGTCTACCACGTGCTTCCCGAGGGCCTGCTGCCCAGCCCGGAGGCCGAGGACGAGCACCTCCGCGAGGGTCTGCACCACGGCTTCCTGGAGGAGAAGGGCAAGGCCGCAGTTTTGCTGATGCGCCTAGACCCCAAGGACTTCCAAGACACCCCGGGCGGCAAGAAGGCCCAGGAGTGGGGCTACCAAGGCATCGTCGCCTACTCCAAGATCTGCACCCACGTCGGCTGCCCCGTCGGTCTGTATGAGCGCACCACGCACCACTTGCTGTGCCCGTGCCACCAGTCGACCTTCGATGTCACCGACGACTGCCGCGTCATCTTCGGTCCCGCCAAGCGGCCGCTGCCGCAGCTGAAAATCGCCGTCGACGACGAGGGTTACCTCATCGCCGCCGAACCGTTCCACGAAGCGGTCGGCCCGAGCTTCTGGGAGCGTGGATGAGCACCACCGCGAATGACCGCCCGGCCATGGGTCTGCGCACCGGCGATGCGCCGGTGAGCGCCCCGCCGTCGGCGGGCGCCAAGAAGCTCGGCGGCGCCGTGGGCTGGGTCGATGACCGCCTCGGCCCGGCCAAGGGCGTCAACTACCTGATGAAGAAGGTCTTCCCGGACCACTGGTCGTTCATGCTCGGCGAGATCGCGATGTATTCGATGATCATCTGCCTGCTGACCGGCGTCTTCTTGACCTTCTGGTTCGTGCCCAGCGCCGGTCACACGGTCTATGACGGCTCGTATGTCCCTTTGCAGGGCGTCGGCATGTCGGAGGCCTATGCCAGCGCGCTGAACATCAGCTTCGACATCAAGGGCGGCCTGCTGATCCGCCAGATGCACCACTGGGCCGCGCTGATGTTCATCGTCGCGCTGTCGGCGCACATGCTGCGCGTCTTCTTCACCGGCGCCTTCCGCAAGCCGCGTGAGCTCAACTGGATCATCGGCTGTCTCCTGTCGATGCTCGCTCTCGTCGAAGGCTTCGCCGGCTACTCCCTCCCGGATGACTTGCTCTCGGGTACCGGCCTGCGCGCGGCGGAAGGCTTCATGCAGTCCGCGCCGGTCATCGGCTCCTATCTCGCGTATGCCGTCTTCGATGGTCCCTTCCCGGGTGAGGCGATCATCCCGCGCCTCTACAGCGTGCACGTGCTGCTGCTGCCGGCGATCCTCGTGGGCCTGTTCACCGCGCATATCGTCATGGTGGCGGTGCAGAAGCACACGCAGTACCCCGGGCCCGGCCGCACCAACAACAATGTGGTCGGCTTCCCGGTCATGCCGGTGTATGCCGCGAAGGCCGGCGGCTTCTTCTTCATCGTCTTCGGCTTCATCGCGCTGATCTCCGCGATCGTGCAGATCAACGCGATCTGGGTCTACGGGCCCTATGACCCGTCGCCGGTCACGGCCGGCTCGCAGCCGGACTGGTACATGCTCTGGGCGGATGGCGCGCTGCGTCTGCTGCCGGGTTGGCTGGAGTTCAGCGCCTTCGGTTACACCCTCAGCCTCAACGTCGCGATCGGTGCCCTCGGCCTGATCCCGGTCGTCTATGGCGCGATGGCGGCTTATCCCTTCCTGGAAGCCTGGGTGACCGGCGACAAGCGGGAGCACCACCTGCTGGACCGGCCGCGCAACCAACCGACGCGCACCGCCATCGGCGTGGCGGCCATCGCCTTCTACCTTGTGCTGGCGCTGGCCGGATCGAATGACATCCTCGCGATCAAGTTGCATATGTCGATCAACGACATCACGTACTTCTTCCGGGCGGCGACCTTCCTCCTGCCGATCGTGGCCTTCTGGGCGACCCGCCGCATCTGCCTGAGCTTGCAGCGTGCCGACCGCAACCTGGTGCTGCACGGCCGCGAGAGCGGACGGATCGTCCAGACCGCCGAAGGTCGCTTCTTCGAGGTGCATGAGCCGCTGGATGAGTACACCCGCTGGAAGCTGGTCGGCTTCGAGGGTCAGGAGCCGCTGCAGTTGACCGCGGGCACCGATGCCCACGGCGTCGCATCCCCGGCCGCTGGCAAGGACAAGCTGCGCGCCCGCCTGAGCCGCTTGTACTTCCAGGACACGGTCCAGCCGGTCACGCCGGCCGAGCTGGAAGCAGCGCACCACGACGGCCACGCGCACGAGGCGATCGAGGGCGGCAGCGCGGCCGAACTCGAAGCCGGATCGTCTTCCGGCCACCACTGAGTCCCGGCTCCCACTGGTTCACGACCAATGACAGCGGCCCCCGGCGAGTAGCTCGCCCGGGGCCGCTGTCATTGTGAGGCGCTGGTGGAGCGTGCGCGTGGGGCTTGGCCGTGGTTAGCCCTCGATACCGAGGCTGAAGGCCGTTTCGAGGTCATGGCGGGAGTAGGCCCGGAAGGCGATATGTGACTGGGTGCCGAGGATGCCGGGCACCTTGCTCAGCCGGTCGGCGATGACATCGGCCATCTGGTCGTGCTCGCGCACGCGCACGAGGGCGATCAGGTCGACATCGCCGGTGACTGAATAGACCTCGCTCACGCCCTCGAGATCGGCGATCGCCTGGGCGACCTCGGGAATCTTGTCGACCTCGGCGTTGATCAAGACGATGGCGGTGATCATGGCGCCAATCTATCCCGGCGCGCGCCGTCCGCCGTTAGGGCGCTGCGTCGGCGCGAGCGGAGCGGGCCTTCTGGATGGGAGCGGGGCTATAGGGCCGCACGCGCTCACGAGCCCCGCTCGGCTGGGCAGTAACCCCGCTCGCGCGCAGCAACGCCGCTCGGCTGGCTGGGTCTCGCGTCTCACGCGTCAGGTCCGACGGACGCAGCGCTGGGCTTGGGACTCAGGATTCGAAGGCCGTCGCCGGGCGCAAGGGGGCGGCGCCGAAACGGGCGATCGCGGAGACGGCGCCGCCGACGGGGCAGGTCCACTCGCCATCCACGCTGACCAGGCGCACGCCTGGCTCTTCGAGCCAGCGCAGGATCTTTTCGGTTTCCTCGGGGTATGCCGCGGGCGCGGGTCCCGCCGCCGGAGTCACCACGTCGGCGCTCTGGGTGAGCGCGTCGACATAGGGCATCGGATCGGCACCGCGGGGACTGCGGGAGGAGCCGGCCAGCCGGCCATAGCGCACGCACACCAACTCCCAGCCGCCCAGGGGCGAGCGGCGAGCGGCCACGATCTCTGGGGAGGAGGCGAGGGGAGCCAGGCGCTGGGTGCGCGTCATACCCCTCAACAGGGTCAGCAGTCGGTCGCGCAGCGAGGCGGCGTCTTCGTATCGCTCGTCGTGGGCGAGCGACTGCATCCGCTCCTCCAGCGGCGAAAGCAGGTGCAGCGGATCCCCGAGCAGGGCGGCCCGGGCGCGGGCGACGACCTCGGCATACTCCTGCAGCGACTGCGCCCCGGTGCACGGGGCGCCACACCGGCCCATCTCGGCGAGCGCGCACGCGGGGGTGGGGCGGGCGGGGGAGAGGCGCTCGTGGCAGCGGCGCAGCGGGAGTGCATCGTGCAAGGCCGCGACGGCGTCCTCGGCGGCGGCGCGGGAGGAGAACGGGCCAAGGTAGGTCGTCTCGTCCCCGCGGACCTCCTTGACGATGGACAGGCGCGGGAACGGCTCGACCGTGAACTTCACCCAGGCGGCCTTCTCGGGGTGACGAGAGCGGCGGTTGTAGCGCGGCTTGTGTTCGGCGATCAGGCGCAGCTCGCGCACCTGTGCCTCAAGGGCCGTGGCGCACACGACCGGCGTGACGGACTCGGCGATGCGCACCATCTCGCCCATCCGTCGGCGCTGCTCCGCCGCCGTGAAATAGGAGCGCACGCGGGTGCGGATGTCGACGGAGGTGCCGACATAGAGCACCCGGCCCTGGCCGTCCTTGAACAGGTAGACGCCCGGGGCACTGGGCAAATCGTCGGCGAGATAACGCTTGCGGCGGGTGGCTTGCGGGACGCGCGCGGAATAGGTCGCGAGCTCCTCCAGGGTTGTCACGCCAAGGCTGCCCACCCGGGCCAACAAACCGTGCAAGACATCGACGGTTGCTTGGGCATCGTGCAGGGCCCGGTGATCGGGGGTGGTGCGGGCGTGAAAGACCCGGGCCAGGCTGGCCAGCTTGTGGTTCGGTGCCTCGTCCCGGGTGACCAGGGCTCGCGCGAGGTAGACGGTGTCGACGACCACGGGCTCTGGCCACCGATTGCCGGTCGCGAGGGCGGCGGCCTTGAGGAAGGAGGTGTCGAATCGCGCATTGTGCGCGACCACCACGGCATCGCCGATGAACTCCAGGAAGCTCGGGAGCACGGCTTCGATGCGCGGGGCCAGCGCGACCATCGAGTCGGTGATTCCGGTCAGCATGCTGATGACCGCCGGGATCGGGACCCGCGGGTTGACGAGCGTCTGGAACTCCCCGAGCACCTGCCCGCCGCGCACCTTCACGGCGCCGATCTCGGTGATGTGATCAGCGTGCGCGCTGCCGCCGGTGGTCTCCAGGTCGAGCACGACGAAGGTGACCTCGTGCAGCGGCGTGCCGAGATCGTCCAGGGTGCCCTGGATCGCTCGGGGCCTCGCGCTTGTGGCCGTGATCGTCATACCCACAGACCCTAGAGAGCGGGTCTGACAACCCCTGGGACGTCGCTACCACGATTCTCTCCGGATGCCGGAAAGTTGAGGTTCGGGTGACTTTCTAGGCCACTCGAACCTCAACTTTCCGGCATCCGGAGAGAAATGAGTGACCGGGCGCTCAGGCGCGCAGGGCCTGCGCCAGGTCGCGGAAGTCGGAGACCAGGACGTCCATCTCTTCCTGGGTGTGGGCCAGCGAGACCAGCCACTGCTCGTCGAGGCCGGGCGGGGTCAGGATGCCGCGGTTGACGCCCCAGAGCCAGGACAGCTCGGCGACGCCGAAGTCGGTGGCTTTGTAGTCGCGGTAGTTGCGCACCGGCGTGGTCGACCACGTGATGCAGCCCTTCACTCCGAGCGCGACCGTGTGGGCCGGGAGTTGGTACTCGCGGATGATCTCGTCGATGTGATCCAGCGTGGTGACATTGATCGTCTCCGCGACCTCGAGCGCCTCGCGGGTGCACACTTCATCGACCGCGCGGGCCGCCGCCATGACCAGCGGATTGCCGTTGTAGGTGCCGAAGTGCGCCATCCGGCCGTCCACGACGACCTGCATGACATCGCTGGTGCCGCCGAAAGCCGCCAGTGGCAGACCGCCGCCGATGCTCTTGGCCAAGGTGATCAGGTCGGGCTTGACGCCGAGGCGCTGGGAGGCACCGGCATATCCGGCGGTGAGTCCGGTCTTGACCTCATCGAAGATCAGCAGCACGCCGTGCTCGTTGCAGGCGGCGCGAACGGCGGCGAGATAGCCCTCGTCGGGGACGACGATCGCGAGATTCTCGATCACCGGCTCCATGACGATCGCGGCGATCTCCCGGCCGTGCTCGCTCAGGATCTCGTTCAGGCGATCCATATTGTTGTAGGGCACGACGTAGACGGTCCCGGCCTCGACATCGAAGGGGACGTCGGGGATGGGGGCCTCGGCCGGGCCGATGTCGGCGAGGGCTGGCTTGACGGAGACCTGGAGCGCGTCATAGCCGCCGTGGTAGCCACCCTCGATCTTGATGATCGCCTTGCGCTGGGTGTATGCCCGAGCGGCCCGGACGGCATACATCAGCGACTCGGTGCCGGATTGGGTGAAACGGAGCATGTCGAGACCGAAGCGGGTTTGATAGCGCTCGGCGACCTCGGTGGCGGTGGGTGAGGGGGTGACGAAGAGGGTGCCGACGGACTGCAGGGCTTCCTCGACATAGGCCACGACGGTCGGGTTGAGGTGGCCGACGAGCATCGCACCGAACCCCATCGACAGATCGAGCAGCCGGCGGCCGTCGACATCGGTCAACCAGGCACCGCGCGCCTTGACGATGGAGATGGGGTGGGGCTCCCAGTGTTGGAAGGAGGAGGTCACGCCAAGCGGCAGCGACTTGCTGGCCTGGCGGTTGTGATCGGCCGAGGCGGGGGTGTTGGCGGTGAACTTCTCCCACTCGGCGGCGAGCAGTTGCTGCACCCGTCCGGGGTCCACGGGCATCGAGCTCTCGGGGAGCGACCGGCGGGTTGCCGGATCGTGCGCGGGCCAGGACGTCGGGGTCATTCGGTCAAGCCTCCTTCAGGGCCGCGAGCGCCCATCGCTCACGGCATACCCCATGATGTCAGTCCGCCTAAGCTGGCGCAGCAGCCTCGATCCGGTCCGGACCGAGCAGTCGGGAGGCGGTCTCGCAGGCGGGCGCGTGCCTGCGCAAAACAGTGGCCAGGTCCTCCCCGGCGGCGCTGACAGCGCCGGCCGCGGATGGGCCGAGCCCGTCGATGATGAAGAGTGCATCGCGGGTCGCCGGCGAGATGCGGGTCCGGGCGCCTTGCCGCCAGTTCCATCGTCGGCAGGTGACGCCGATGTCGTCGCGCCAGACGACTTCGCCGGCCTTGGGGTTGGCCGCGACGACGACGCCGGCCTCGACCGCGTCGAAGATCTCGGTGCCGTCGGCGACGACGAGGCGCGGGGCGCCGGCATATGCCTGCAGATCCTCGCCCCCGAGCGGCAGCAGGTGGCGGACCGAGATGGCGTTGTAGTGATCCGTGAGTCGGTCGATCCGAGGCAAGCCGTCGGCGGCTCGACGCAGCAGGGATTCCAGGCTGCTGACGGCCGATCGTGGCCGAACACCGAAGGCAGAGAAGGCTTCTCGCCACAGCGCTACCTGAGGTATGGCGGCCGGTTCCGTGTCGGCGAGCAGCCCACGGGCGAAGTCCTCGGCCGCGCGGAGCGCCGCATCGCTGGCCTCGTCGCTGGGGCCACCCACGGCACCGTGGGCCGTAATGATGAGCGCGGCGTAATCCGGGCGCAGCGCCCGGACCTCCTGGCCGATCCAGGCCTGCTGTAGGTCAGTCACGAGCTCACGCTACCGGTGGCGGCGGTGGGGTCGCACGGGTCGTCGGCCGCGTGAGGGGGGTTGTCAGACCTCATCTCTAGCGTCTGTGATGTCGGGCTGAATCGGTGGTCCGGCGTCTTGAGCGAAAGGAGAGAGCCATGTTGATCGACTGCACAGGGTGCCCGGTTCGCGGCACGCACTGCGATGGGTGCATGGTCACCGGGCTGCTCGCGACCATTCCCCTGGGATCGGCTCACGCACCGCCGCTGGGAGCCGCCGAAGGCATCGGTCCGAGCGAGGTCGGGCTGGACCGACGCGAGCGTGCCGCGGTGACCGCGCTGGTCTCGGCGGGCCTGGTCAGCGCCGAGGTCGCCGCTGCAGCGCGCGCCGTCCTGGAGCCCTCGACGCTGCAGCAGTGGCGCGGGGTTGTCTCAGCCACTGGCTGAGCGACTTCGGTTCAGCGGGTGACTGGCCGAGCCGGCGGCGACGGTTGCTCGCTCGGCTGCGCGAGGCGGTCGGTGAGCCGGTCCGCGACGAGCGAGAGCGCGACGAGCGTGCCGACGAGCCAGTACTGGTTGTAGAAGGCCTGCTTGTTGACGATATTCGCGGCAAACAGGACGAGGGCGATCCAGCGCAGCAACTCCCCGAGCGGCGGTTGTCGGCGGGCAACCATGATCAGCGCGCTCGCGAGGGCGCCGAGGACCACGATGGCCGTGGCATAGAAAGGCAGGGTGATGCCATATTCGTTGAGGAAGAACAGGTACCACGTGTTCGCAAACCGGATGGGGTGGAAGCCGACCAGCAGCGTGATGGTGTCGTGGACGAAATCGGCGGGAGCCGTCAAGAACCATGGCGCGATCAGGGCACCGGTTGCAGCTCCGGTCGCGATGGCTCGGGCGGGGCCGAAGGGGCGCCAGAGCAGGAGCAGGGGCAGGACCAGCGCGAGGTGTTGTTTGCTGGCGCACGCCAGGGCCAGGGGAAGCACCGCCCACCAAGCGTGACCACGGACGACGAGCACGGCCCACCAGACGATGCCGGTCAACAGCAGCGGCTCGGTCCAGGCTTGGTCGATCTGGGTCAGGGTGCCGGGGACCAGGAGAATCAGCGCGGTCGCGGCGGCGGCAATCCAGTGCGGGTCCCGGTCCGCAGGCTCGAGCGTCGCGGCGACTGACGCGTGGGCGGACGCCGACCCGGTGGCCGATGTTGACGTCGTCCAGCGTGCCCCGGACCAGCCGGTGTCGGACGCTCCGCTGGCGTGCCTCGTGCGAATGGCAGACGCGAGCTGCCAGATGCCGATGGCCAGGACGACGGCCCATACCAGCTGCATCCACCGGACGTCGCCGGCGAGCCAGCGTCCGGGGGCCAGCAGGACCGCGGTCCAGGGCAGGTAGGTGAAGGCGTCCTGGATGCCCGGGGAGTCGACCCAGGTCACGCTATAGAAGTTTTCGCCGCGCGCCAGCGCGTCGGAAGCTTGCTGCAAGGTAACCCAGACATCGATCTTCGGCGCGGGATCGGTGCGGATCGCGATGGCCGAGCTGACGGCATACGCCGCGACGGCGCTGCCCCAGGCGAGCCCGCTGCGCCCACGCCACAGGGCTGCTGCGGCCACGCACGCGCCGAGGGCGAGCACCCCGCGGGCTGCCCATTCCCAGGGCAGCGGGAGATAACTGAATAGCGGAAGCAGCAGACCGAGGGCTGCGCCGGCGGGGAGGATCAGCGCCATCAGGCCTGGCGTGAGGTTCAGCCGCGAGCGTCGCACGAGCCACAGCACGAGCAGTAAGCACGCGGCCGTGAGCGTGAGCAGGATCCGCACCCGGAACCGGACGACGCTGTACTGCAGCATCCCGAAGCCGGCCAACCATGCCAGCGCGAACAGGAGCGGGCCAAGATGCTGCCGGGCGGCTCGCGGCGAGGGAAGCGAGGCGGTGGGCACGGGGTGCGGCTCCTGAGGGTGGGTTCGGTCGGCGAGGGGTTCGGTAGGACGGGATTCGGCCTAGACGGATCGCTTGGCGTTTGGCTCGGAAGAGTTCAGTCTGCGGGTGAGCTCGACGTGCGCGACGCGAAGGACAAGGGTATGCGGACCAGCCGCGCGCCTGTCCTCCCCGTGGCAAGGGCCGACGCTAGCGAGGTGCTATGCACCAAGACCGCTGAGGGCAATCGCGCACGCACGGATCGCGTACGCTTCCCCGCATGGCGGACACCACCGAGAGCTCGATCGTCATCGACGCAGAGCCAGGCGCGATCCTCGACGTTATCGCCGATCTCGAGGCCTACCCGGAGTGGACGGGCGCGATTAAAGAGGTCGAGATCCTCGCCGAGGAGGGGGACGGCTGGCCCGACCGGGTCCGGATGACGATGGATGCGGGCGTCATCAAGGACACCTACACCCTCGATTACGACTGGGATATCGCCGAGGACGGTTCAGGGACCGTGTCCTGGACCCTCGTCGAGGCCTCAGTGCTCAAGGCGATGGACGGCACCTACACCCTCACCGCAGTGGATGACGGAACCCAGGTGGACTACTCCCTCCTGGTTGACCTGAAGATCCCTGTGCTCGGCATGCTTAAGCGCAAGGCCGAAAAGGTCATCATCGACACCGCTTTGAAAGATCTGAAGAAGCGGGTCGAGTCACTCTGAACCCCCGCGTCCTCCTCTTCACCGGCAAGGGGGGTGTCGGCAAGACCACCTCTGCGGCCGCGACGGCGATCAGTGCCGCCCGGGCTGGGATCGAGACCCTGGTCATGTCCACCGATGCGGCGCATTCGCTCGGGGACGCCCTGGATCGCGACCTGACCGGCACTGGTCGCGGCGAGCCCTTGGCGATCGAGCCGCGCCTGTCCGCCCTTCAGGTCAGCGGCCGCCGCCACTTCGACGGCTCCTGGGATGTCGTGCAGGAATACCTCGTCACGACCCTCGGCGCCCTCGGCGTGGACCCGGTTGTCGCCGAGGAGATGACCTCGCTGCCTGGGGCGGAGGAGATCGCTGCGCTGCTGGAGTTGCGCACCCAGGCCGAGTCCGGCCGATGGGAACTCATCGTCGTCGATTGCGCCCCGACGGCCGAAACCCTGCGGCTGCTCGCCTTCCCCGAGAACCTCGCCTGGCATCTGCGCCGAATGCTGCCGGGCACGGCGGGTATGCGTCGTGCCGCCCGCCCCGCCGCAGCCGCCGCCTTGGGCATTCCCCTGCCGGGTCCCGAGGTCGTCGATATCGTCCGCCGCTGGCATGACGACATGCTCGCCGTGCGGGCGCTGCTCGCGGCCGATCGGTCATCGGTGCGCCTGGTTACGACGCCCGAGAGCGTGGTCATCGCCGAATCGCGGCGGACCTGGACCTCGCTCAGCCTCTACGGCTACTGCGTCGATGCCGTCTATGTGAACAAGATTCTCCCCGCACCGGATCCTGGCGAAGCCGTGGGCAGTGGTGCGGCCGGCTTCCTGCGCTCGTGGAATCAGGCGCAAGCGCGGGGCGTCGCGGAGGTCGTGGAGTCCTTCGAGGGCATCCCCGTTGTGCGTTCGCCCTATCTCGATCGTGAGCCGATCGGGCCGGACGCACTGCATACCCTCGCCCAGAGCCTCGACCTCGGCACCCTTGCTGGTGCTGATCTGCTCGCCACGGTGCCCACCTCGCCGATGGCGGTCCGGCGCACCGACCAGGGCTTCGATCTCGCGCTGCACCTGCCCCTGACCTCCGCGAGCGAGGTCGGCCTCCAACGACGGGCCGACGAACTGTTGCTCACCGTCGGTGAACACCGGCGCATCGTCACGCTGCCGAGCGTCCTGCGTCGCTGCGACGTTGCTGGTGCCCGTGTCCGCTCGGGGCGTCTGACCGTCGCCTTCGTCCCCGACCCCGCACAATGGCCTCGATGAATCCACCGACTGAAGCCAGCGGCGTCCTCGCCGAGGAGGCGCGTCGGCTCGTCGACGCCCTCGGCGGATGGAGTATGCCGGACGCCACCCCCCTCGAGGCCGACGACCCGGCTCCTGCCGCCACCGCACATTCGCCGACCTGCACCTGGTGCCCGCTGTGTCGGGGGGTGGAGTCGATCCGCTCGGTCGACCCCGAGGCCGTCGATCGCCTCGCCGATGCCGTCTCGGCCTTGGCCACGGCGATCAGCGAGGTCGGTATCCAGCTGCGCGATCGGCTCGGCACACCGGCCGGGACTCGCTCCAACGCGAGCAGCGCCGCCACCGGCGGACCCCCGCGCACGGCGGGTGGGGCGGGCGCCACGGCATACGACATCCCGGTTTTCGACGACGATCTCCCACACCATGGCGACCTCGACGACGACGATGATCCCCAGAACGAGGTCGACGACGCGGCGCTGGCCGCCGACGAGGAGGAGTAGATGGGGCTCGCGATCGGGGTCGACATTGGTGGGACCAAGGTGGCTGCCGGCATCGTCGACGAGAGCGGCACGATCCTGCGCCGGGCCCGCGCCGACACCCCCGATCGCTCGGTCCACCCAAAGGTCGTCGAGGACACCATCGTGGGCGTGGTCGGCGAGCTGATGGACGGCGCGGACCGCGAGATCGTCGCCGTGGGAATCGGCGCCGCGGGCTTCGTCGCTGCTGACCGCGCCACGATCGTTTTCGCCCCGCACCTGTCCTGGAGGAACGAGCCGCTCCGCGAGCGCCTCGGTGACCGGGTCGGGCCCCCGATCTTCATCGACAATGACGCCAATGCCGCGATGTGGGCCGAGAACAAGTTCGGTGCCGCCCGCGGCGAGGCCGACGCCATGATGATCACGCTTGGCACCGGCATCGGGGGCGGCGTCCTGATGGGCGGCGAAGTCTTCCGCGGCCGATTCGGCATCGCCGGCGAGTTCGGGCACATGCAGGTTGTCCCCGGCGGCCATCGCTGCGAGTGCGGCAACCGCGGCTGCTGGGAGCAGTACGCCTCCGGCAACGCGCTCGTCCGCGAGGCTCGAGGCCTGGTCAGCGCGAACAGTCCGCTGGCGCGGGATCTGTATGAACGTGTTCAGGGCGACCCCAGTCGGCTCACTGGACCGCTCGTGACCGAGGTCGCGCAGGCGGGCGATCGCACCGCCGTGGAACTGCTCGCTGAGGTCGGTACCTGGCTGGGAATCGGCATGGCCAATCTCGCGGCGGCCTTCGATCCCGGCATTTTTGTCGTCGGCGGCGGCGTCAGCGCGGCGGGGGAGTTGCTCATCGAGCCGGCCCGTCAGGCCTTCCGGCGCCAGTTGACCGGCCGCGGTTTCCGCCCGGAAGCGCGCATCGTGCGGGCGGAACTCGGCAACGAGGCTGGTCTGATCGGGGCAGCCGATCTCGCGCGCCAGAGCGTCACCGGCTGATTGTGAGCACTCTGCGCGTCGCGACCTACAACACGCGCGACTTCCTCGATGACCGCCGGGCCGCCGCCCGGGTCATCCGTGCCATCGATCCCGATGTGCTGTGCCTGCAAGAGGTGCCGCGGCGGCTGTTCGCCGCTCGCCGGGTCGCCGCCTTCGCCCGCCTGTGCGATATGACCTGGGCGGGTCATCACCGCGGCAGCGGCGGCACGACGATCTTCACGAGTAGCCGTGTCGAGGTCGTGGAATCGCGCCACTTCCGGCTCCGCGTCGCCCTTGCCCAGCGCACCCGCGGCTTCGCCGTCACGCGCGTCGCTCTGCCGGGCCGTGAGCCCTTGGTCGTCGCGTCCGTGCACCTCAGTCTCAAGGCGCAGGAGCGCACCCGGCATATGCAGCAGATCCTCGCCGCCGTCGGCACTCGGGAGACGATCGTCTGCGGTGACCTCAACGAGCAGTCCGATGGCGCGGCGTGGAAACTTCTCGCGACGCCGCTGCGGCTGATCTCGCCGGGCGCGCCGACCTTCCCCGCGAAGGCTCCGCGGCGGCTCCTTGATGTCATCTTTGCTGCGCCGAGCGTGACTGCCTTGCCGCACAACGACATTCGACTTGACCCCGATGATGTCGTCGCGGCGAGCGATCACCGTCCCGTTTGGGTCGACATCCGCACCGATCCCGATCCCGCCAACCCCGTCATTTAGTGGGTTCAGACGACGGCGCCGTCCCCGCGGTCGTCGTCATCGGAGTCGCGCAAGACCAGGAGCACGAAACCGCCGACGATCAGCAGGATCGCCAGCCAGGTCCACCAGTCCGCGACATCGGGGCGGAAGATGACCAACCACAGCATGAGCACGGTGCCGCCGACCAGGCCGCCGATGATTCCCCAGAAGTGCAGATCCTCCTGCGGCGGGAGCGGGCGAGGTGGCGGAGGCTCGTAGTGGTCCTCCGCCTCCACCTGCGCCACGAGGTCTTCGTAGTCCAGGTCGGAGGTGGCCCCGCGCCATACCGGCACATCGAGCGCCGGCGGAGGTGGCGGGGGCGGGGTGATGGGCCGCAGGACCGGCGGCGGATTCACCGCTGGGATGACCGGCCCAGGTGGGGTCCGCGGAATATCCGACGTCGGATCGGCCGCCTCGAGGGGACCCTCCGCGCGCAACTGCTCAACAATCTCGGCGAAGCGCGCGTCGACATCATCGTCGTCGCGAATCGCATCGTCCGAAGCGGGCATGGCGCTCATCTTTCCATGTCGACGAACGCGCGACTATCCATTCCGCGAGCCGCCCGGCATGTGCCTATGAGGTGCCGTAGAGTGCACAGAATCAGCCTGGAAGGGGATCGTCGGCGTGTTGTACTGGCTGCTGAAGCGCATTGTGCTCGGCCCCATCCTCCGCCTCCTCTTCCGCCCCACCGTGGAGGGGTTAGAGAACATCCCCACCGATGGGCCAGCGATTCTCGCCAGCAATCACCTGTCCTTCTCCGACTCGATTTTCCTGCCCCTGGTGGCACCGCGGCGGATCACTTTCCTGGCCAAGTCGGACTACTTCACCGGGCGAGGCGTCAAGGGTCGGCTGACCGCTGCCTTCTTCCGCGGCGTGGGCCAGGTGCCGATCGACCGCACCGGCGGGAACGCGAGCAATGCGGCCCTCAGCAGTGGCCTGCGCATCCTCAGCGCCGGTGATCTGTTGGGCATCTATCCCGAGGGCACCCGCAGCCCCGACGGTCGCCTCTACCGCGGCCGCACCGGCGTCGCGCGAATGGCGCTTGAAGGAAAGGTGCCCGTTCTGCCCGTCGCGATGATAGGCACCGACAAGGCGCAGCCGACCGGCTCAGTCCTCCCCAAAATCATGCGCATCGGCGTCAAAATCGGTGCGCCCCTGGACTTTTCGCGGTATGAGGGCATGGAGGACGACCGCTTCGTCCTGCGCTCGATCACCGACGAGATCATGTATGAACTGATGCTGCTGTCCGGCCAGGAGTATGTCGACGTCTACGCCGCGACGCAGAAGAAGCGCCTGCTCGCGGCAGCCAAGAGTCGCGCTGCGGCACTGGAAGGCAAGCTCCCTGCCCGCGCCTCCGGCGTGGCCTTGGAAGTGCTCCCCGGCGAGAGCCTGGACGCCCGCGAGCCCGTGGTCGCGCACGAGCAGGAGCACCCGGACGAGGGCGACGCGCTGCCCCGCGCGAGTTAGACCGTCGTGACCTCGGCCTCCCCCGGCACGGTCCGACCGGCCGAACCCGGTGTGGTGGGCGCCTTCACCCGCGGGCTGGCCATCTTCCGGCCCATTGCGCTGCTGTATGCCGCAATCCTCGCCTGGGTGCACCGCGAGGACATGAACCGCCCGATCGCGGCGGTCGCCGTTTTCGTGATCCTGCTGATCTGGTCGGTCATCGCCTCTTGGCGTCGCACGGTGACCACCCGCATGGCCGTCATCGACCTGACCTTGGCCACGCTCGGCATCCTCGCGACCTCGCTGGCTTTCCCGCGCGAAGCCGTCGTCTCCGGGGCCCTGACGTTGCCGGGGATCTGGTCCAGCTCCGGCGTCGTCGCGGCCGCCATCCGTGGCGGCGCCCGCGGTGGGCTCATCGGGGCTGCCGTCATCTCAGTGGCGGATCTGGTCTCGGTCATCAAGCCGAACTTCGGGACCATCCACAACATCGTCCTGCTCATCCTTCTGGGGTGGCTGATCGGCCTGTCCACGACCCTTGCCCGCGAGAGCCAGCGCCTCTTGGAGGTCTCGGTCCGAGCCGAGGAGTCGTATGCCGAGCGCGAGCGGCTCGCTCGAATCGTCCACGATGGTGTCCTGCAAACCCTGACCTTCATCAACCGGCGCGGCAACGAAATCGGTGGCGCCGCACAGGAACTCGCGACGCTGGCCGCCGATCAGGAGCGCTCGCTGCGCGACTTGGTCAGCGGGCGCCCGCGGGTCGTTGCCGCCGGAGACACGACCGATCTCGCGGTCGTCCTGCGGGGATTGGCCGACGAACGCGTCACCATCAGCGCCCCCGCCGAGGCGGTCATGCTGCCCAAGGACCGGGCCGGGGAATTGCGCGCCGCCGTTGTCGCCGCGCTGGACAATGTCCGCGCTCACGCCGGCCCGGACGCGCGAGCCTGGGTGCTCGTCGAAGACCTTGGCGGCGAAGTGGTCGTGACCGTTCGGGACAATGGCGTCGGTATGCCGCCCGGTCGCCCCGACGCGGCCGCAGCGGAGGGCCGGCTTGGTATGGCCTCCTCGATCCGCGGCCGGATGCGCGACCTCGGCGGGGACGCCACGTGGGCCACGGCACCGGGCCGCGGCTGCACCGTCGTCCTCACCGCACCCAAGGATCTCGAGCCGCTGGCACCGCGGCGGCCGGGACGGCATACCCCTGCGGCGGGAACGACCCCCGCGGCCCGCTCGATGAGGGAGAGTTGATCCCCGTGACCTTGCGCGTCTTCGTCGCCGACGACCATCCGCTGTGGCGCGACGCCCTCGTCGCCGACCTGGAGGAGCACGGCTATCAGGTCGTTGGGTCAGCGCCCGACGGGCCGTCAGCGGTCCGGCGCGTCACGGCGACGGTCCCTGATGTGCTTTTGCTGGACCTAAACCTGCCCGGTCTGCACGGCGCCGATGTGTGCGCCCAAGTGGCGGGCTTGGCGACCCGCGTGCTCATCCTCTCGGCCAGTGGCGAGGAACACGATGTCCTGGCGGCCATGAAGGCCGGGGCGTCGGGTTATCTCGTGAAATCGGCGACGCCAGAACAGATTCGGGCGGCCGTCGACGCGACCGGGCGGGGCGAGGCGACCTTCACGCCCGGGCTCGCCGGACTGGTGCTGGGGGAGTACCGCAAGCTCGCGAGCGAGCCGTCCGCGCCGGAGCGGCCGGTGCCCGAATTGACCGACCGGGAGACCGAGATCCTGCGCCTGGTCGCGATGGGCTTGTCCAGCAAGGAGATCGCCGAGCAATTGGTCATCTCGCACCGGACCGTGCAGAACCACGTTCACAACACGCTCGGGAAATTGCAATTGCACAATCGCGTGGAGCTGACGCGCTTCGCCTTAGAGCGCGGGCTGAACTGACCCACCCTCGCGCGTGCCCGGCATACGGGCGGGGGGTCCGAATGCTGGGCGCCCACCTATTCTGTGAGGGTGACGACCACTGTCGAACCCATGACGGCCTTGCTCGATGGGCCTGCGCGCCCGGCGGCGCAGCAGCCCGTCTGGCCCGACGATGCGGCGTTGAAGGCCGCGGTGGACACGCTGTCCTTGATGCCTCCGATCGTCTTCGCCGGCGAGTGCGACCTGCTGCGGCAGCGGATGGCGGCTGCGTCGCGCGGCGAGGCCTTCGTGCTGCAAGGGGGCGACTGCGCCGAAACCTTCGCCGCCGCCACGGCAGACAACATTCGCGATCGGGTCAAGACGCTGCTGCAGATGGCGGCCGTGCTGACCTATGGCGCGTCGGTCCCGGTGGTCAAGGTCGGGCGGATGGCCGGGCAGTATGCCAAGCCGCGCAGCAGCAATACCGAAACCCGCGAGGGGACGACGCTCCCGGCATACCGCGGGGACATGGTCAACGATTTCGAGTTCGCCGAGGCCGCGCGGACTCCCGACCCGCAGCGGTTGGTGCGGGCCTATCACGCGAGCACGGCCACCTTGAATCTGGTGCGGGCCTTCACCACCGGTGGGTATGCCGACCTGCGGCACGTCCACGAGTGGAACAAGGGATTCGTCTCGACGCCGGCCAATGCGGCCTACGAGAAGCTCGCCCGCGATATCGACAAGGCGATGAAGTTCATGTCGGCCTGCGGTGCGGACTTCGACGCCATGCGACAGGTCGAGTTCTTTGCCGCTCACGAGGCGCTGCTGCTGGACTACGAACGGCCGCTGACCCGCGTCGACTCGCGCACCGGCAAGCTCTATGACACCTCCGGTCACTTCATCTGGGTGGGGGAGCGCACCCGCGATCTCGACGGGGCCCACATCGACTTCATCACCAAGGTGCACAATCCCGTCGGGGTGAAACTGTCGGCGAAGTCCGACCCGGCCTATATCGAGAAGCTGATGGATCTGGTCGATCCCGATCGCGAGCCGGGGCGCCTGACCTTCATCACTCGCATGGGCGCGGGTCAGATCCGCGACGCACTGCCGGGCGTGATCGAGGCCGCAACGAAGGCCGGATCCGCGGCGACGTGGATCTGTGATCCCATGCACGGCAACACTTTTGAGTCGACGAGTGGCTACAAGACGCGCAATTTCGACGACATCGTCGAGGAGGTGCACGGCTTCTTCGATGTGCACCACGCGCTCGGCACCGTGCCCGGCGGCATCCACGTCGAACTGACCGGCAATGACGTCACCGAATGCCTCGGCGGCGCCGACAAGATCCTCGACGCCGATCTGAACAAGCGCTACGAAAGCGTCTGCGATCCCCGCCTGAACCACCGGCAGGGCCTTGAGCTCGCCTTCCTCGTGGCCGAAATGCTGGCCCGCGACTGATGGCCGCGTATGCCGTCGACCTGCTCTCCGACACCCTGACCCGGCCGTCGCGGGGTATGCGGACCGCGATGGCAGATGCCGAGGTCGGCGACGATGTCTTCGGGGAAGACCCGACTGTTCGGCGGCTGGAGGTAAGGGTCGCTGAGCTGCTCGGCCACGAGGCTGGTCTGTTCTCCCCGACCGGATCGCTGGCCAATCAGCTCGGCCTGCGCCTGCACGTCACCCCCGGGCGGGAGCTGATCGCCGACTCGATGGCGCACATCTTGCGCGCGGAACTCGGTGCAGCAGCGGCCTTTTCGGGGATCACCTCGCGGACCTGGGTATCAGACCGGGGCCGGGTCACGCCGGAGCAGGCGCTCTCGTTGATGATTGCTGGCGCCGATATCTATCACGTGCCGACCGCGCTCATCGCGCTGGAGAACACGCACAACTTCGGTGGGGGCACGATCCTGCCGCTGGCGACGATCGAGGCCATTCGTGCGGGTTCCCAGCCGCACGGGGTGGCCATGCATCTCGACGGGGCGCGGCTGTGGAATGCCCATATCGCCACTGGGGTGGCGCTGGCCGACTATGGCCGGCACTTCGACACCGTCTCGGTCTGCCTCTCGAAAGGCCTTGGTGCACCGGTCGGTTCGGTCCTGGTCGGCTCGGCCGATCTGATGCGCGAGGCGCGTGTATGGCGCAAACGCTATGGCGCCGGGATGCGCCAGGTGGGCGTTCTGGCCGCTGCCGGTCTTTTTGCGCTCGACCACAATCTTGAGCGATTGGCCGACGATCATGCGCGGGCGCGGCGGTTTGCCGAGGCCGTGAGTTCCGTTGCGCCCGTTGTGGATCCGGCGCAGGTCGAGACCAATATCGTCATCCTCGACCTCGCCGATCATCCGAAGTCGGCGGCGGACGTCGTGAGCGGCCTCGCGGAGGCGGGCGTGCGGGCATACGCGTTGAGCCCCACACGGGTGCGTCTGGTCTGGCACCTCGACGTCGACGACCCCGGCACCGACCGCGCCATCGCCGCTGCCCGCGCCGTCCTCGCCAGAGGGGGCCGCGTCACCCCACGCAACCTCTGCTGAGACGTGCAACCTCTGCTGACGTGGCCCGTCAGGGGGCGTCGTGGTGGAGCGCCTCCATCGGCCGCTCGTCGTCCAGCGGATCCTGCGCGGAGCGGCCTCGCAGCTCGGAGAGGTACATCGCCGCCAGCACCAGCCCACCGCCGAGAAGCATTCGGGTCGTGAGGGATTCGCCGCCGAACAGGACCGCAAAGAAGGCAGCGAAGACCGGTTCGGTCGTCATGATGATCGCCGCGCGCGTCGGCGGGACGTGTGCCTGCGCCCAGGTCTGCGCCCACAAGGCGAAGGCGCCCGCGACCAGCGCCATATAGAGCAGCGAGGCCCACTGGCCCCCGGTGGCCGGCAAGGTGATACCGCCTGGAAGGGCGGCGACCAGCGCCACGCAGGAGATGACGGCGGCTTGGACACACGCCATACCCGTGGCCTGTGCAGGGGTGGACCAGCGGCCCAGGCCGAGGATATGCAGGGCATAGAGCAAGGCCGCCGCGAGCGTGAGGCCCTCGCCGAAACCGATCGCGAACCCGCGCAGCGACAGCACGCCCAGGCCGACCGCGGCCAAAGCGACCGCCAACCACATGGCCCCAGGGAGCCGGTCGCGGAGCAGGAGCGCGCCGAGGACGGGGGTGAGGACGACATACGCCCCGGTCACAAAGCCGGACACCGATGCGGAGGTGTGCTCCAAACCGATGGTCTGCAGGATCTGGGCGGTGCCGTAGAGACCGCCGAGAACCACGGACGAACGCACAGCCGAACGGGGCAGCGCCGCGACCTGCCGCCGAAAGACCAGGCACATCGCCAGCGCAGCGATCGCGAACCGCACCACGAGGAAGTCGGCAGACGGCACATGCGCGACGAGATCTTTGATGAGGAAAAAGGTCGAGCCCCACGTCGCCGTCATGGCGAGCAAGAGCAGCGTCGCGATAACGCGGGTGCGGCCCTGCTGGGATGGGTCCGCGCTCATCAGACGATGGTGATGGTGACGGTGGTCCCCTTGGGCGCTTTGGTCCCGCCGGCCGGCGTCTGCCCGGTGCAGGTGTCGAGCGGACCGCCGAGGAACTTCTTGACGTCCACCTCGAATCCAGCGGCCTTGAGCAAGGCCACCGACTCGGCCTCGGATTTATTGAAGCACGAGGGGACTTCCACCAGCTCCGGGCCCTTGGACAGGGTCAGCGTGATGGTGTCACCGCGCACCACCTGGCCGTCCGCGGGGGTCTGAGCGGCGACGGTGTCCTTGTCGTAGTCGGTCGAGAAGATCGGCTCACTGGCCATCTCGATGGTCAAGCCCGCCTGCTCGGCCAGTGCCTGCGCCTCCTCCTGGGTCTTGCCGAGGAAGTCGGGGACATCGAAGGGTTGCGGCCCGTCGCTGAGCACGAAGTTGACGGGCTCGCCGCGCTTGAGTTGGGTGCCGGCGGCCGGCTCGAAGGACACGACGCGGCCCTTGGGAATGGTGTCGCTATAGGCCGTGGTGACCTTCCCGGGGCTGAGGTTGACCTTCGCCAGGCGCTCGGTCGCGGTCTTGCGCGAGACATTCATCAGGTCCGGAACGGCATACCGCTCCTTGCCCTTGGAGATCGTCAGCGTGACATCGGCGCCGCGGCGCAGCGAGGCGCCTTCGCCGGGGGTCGCGGAGATGACGAAGCCCTTCGCGACTGTTTCGCTGAAGGCCTCCGTCTGCTTCGCGTCAAGATGGGCAGTCGTCAGGGCGGCCACTGCTTGTTGCGCCGTCAGGTCCGTCAGCGTGGGGACGGTGGTCGGCGAGCCGGGCCCGGCGGTGAAGTACCACCCCGCGCCACCCGCCGCGAGCAGCAGAGCCACCAGGGCCGCGAGTATGCCGAGGCGCCGGCGCCTCGGGGCCGCGCCAGCTGCGTCGTGCCCGTCGTGGGTCCCGTGCGGTGGCTGGGGCCGGTTGCCAGTTGGGTTGGTGGGCAGCGGTTTTGGCGCCGGCTTGACGACGCGCGGGGCTGGCTTGAGCGGCTGGGCGGCAGGTTGCGCGAGATTGAAGGGCTGCGTGTCGGCGCTGGTTGCCCCGGCGCCCGCCGGCGCGACCGGCAGGACACTCGTGGCCTCTGCCGGCTGGCTGGTTGTCGGTGCAGCCGTTTCCGTGTCCGGCCGGCCCGGGTATGCCGTCGTTCCCGCTCCGGCCGCGCTGGCGGCGGCTGATCCGGGGGCGGTGGTCGCGACGCCATCGAGCTCGGACTCGGGCAGCAGGCGTCGCACATGGCGCACCTCGGCGAGGAACTCCGCGGCATCCTCGGGCCGGTCCTGCGGATCCTTCGCCGACGCGCTCAGGACGAGTGAGTCCAAGCTTGGCGGAATGCCGGGGAGCACCGACGAGGGTGCGGGCACACCGGAGTGCACGTGCTGGAAGAGCACCTTGGGGATGCTCTCGCCGGCGAACGCCTTACGGCCGGTGAGCATTTCGAAGAGGAGGAGGCCCGCGGCATACACATCGGAGCGGGTCGTGACCTGGCCGCCGCCGTCGACCTGCTCGGGGGAGATATAGGCCAGGGTGCCGAGAACCTCCGAGGTGGCGGACGTGGCTGTGTCGGTGTTGACGGCGCGGGCGAGGCCGAAATCGGCCACCTTGACGACGCCGTCATCGCGGATGATGACATTCTCCGGCTTGATATCGCGGTGAATGATGCCGCCACGGTGGGCCTCGGCCAGCGCCAGGAGCATCGGCTCCAGGATGTCCAAGGCGGCGCGGGGCGTCAGGGCTCCGTCATCCTCGACGATCTGGCGCAGGGTGCGGCCCGGGACATATTCCATCGCCAGCCAGACCCGGCCAGCATCATTGCCCTGGTCGTAGATGGAGACGATATTTGGGTGCGACAGCCGGGCGGCGGCGAGCGCCTCACGCTTGAACCGGGAGACGAACCGCTCATCGTGCGCCAGGTGCGGCCGCATGACCTTCAGCGCGACATCGCGATCGAGGCGGGTGTCGACGGCGCGGTAGACGCTGGCCATCCCGCCGGTGGCGATCAGTTCGAGCACGGTATAGCGACCGTCGATGACCTCGCCGATCAGTGCATCCGGGCCCACGACGTTCACCGGCACGATTTTAGGCCTCTTCTCTGAGCGCCCTGGGGAGGCGCCCGCTCACGGCCCGGGCGGGTTGAGAGCCGAACGGATCAGAACTTGCTGCGGAAGTAGGTGACATTGGCGACGTACTGGCGGGTGTCGGCATACCACCCGCGCTCGCGCACTGAGCCGAGGCCTTGGTAATAGGCCGCGATGACCTCGTCGCGGTTGGCGGCCATCTTGGTCAACTGCTTGATGATGACGACGCCGGCGGTGACATTGTCGTGAATGTCGTGGAGGTTGAGTTTGCGGCCGATGAGGCTGCCCGCCCACTCGCCCGAGCCCGGCATGACCTGCATCGTGCCGACGGCACCGACATGCGAGGTGACGCCCTGCTGCCAGCCGGATTCCTGCCATCCGATGGCGAGCGCGAGGCGGGGGTCCACGCCATACCGCAGCGCCGTCGAGGCGATCAGGTCACGGGTCGCGGTGCGCGACGCCATACCCCGGATCGGGGTCGACTTGGGGGTCGACTCGAAGCTGTTGTCGACCCGGCTGGTCGCACCAGGGATCGAGAGTTTCTGACCGGGGTGGATGAACCGGCTGGGGGCGATGCCATTGGTCTTGGCGATCGCCGCGATCGTCGTGCCATAGCTGCCGGCGATGGAGCTGAGGGTTTCGCCGGCGCGCACCGTATGCCCGGAGCTGGTCCGGGCGGGGCGCTTGGCGGGCGTGCTGTCGCCGTGGGGGATGACGAGGATGTCGCCGGGGTGGATCAGGCGGCCGTTGGACAGATTGTTCGCGCGGCTGATCGCGCCGGTGGTCGTGCCGTACTTGATGGCCAGCCCATAGACCGTCTCCCCATCGCGCACCGTGTGCCTCTGGTCGGTGCTCGAGTGCACGGCGAGCGCGGGCAGGTCGAAGAGCACAGGCGGCGTGGCGGGCATCGTGAGCAGGGGGGCCATGAGCGTCCTTCCGTCGGCCGGGAGTGGCCGCGATGAGGCGTGGGGGAGCGTGTGACTGCTGTGATTGTTGAGCCTCCGGATACAGATGATGCGGCAGGGACGCGCGTCAAATGGGGCTGCGCGGCCGCGCGGGGCTTCCGCACGGCAGGCGTATGGCAGTCTGGCGCGCGTGGATCTCGATGCCCTCGTCGGCGATTGGCTGACCCTGTCCGACCTCGCCTCCCGGCTTGGCACCTCGCCCAATGGCGTGCGCCGGTTGCTCGAGGAACGCGAACTGGTCGGCCTGCGGCGCGGCAGCCCGAAGGTGCTCAGCGTCCCGGCCGACTTCCTCGACGGTGACGTGCCCTTGCCCGCCCTTAAGGGCACGCTGATGGTGCTCGGCGATATCGGCTTCTCCGACGAGGAGATGATCGAGTGGCTGTTCACGCCCGATGACACCCTCCCAGGCGGCGCCGCGCACCCCACCGCTGCCATGCGCGCCGGCTTCAAGAC
The DNA here is from genome assembly GCF_039531185.1 of Nostocoides veronense. Lineage (NCBI taxonomy): Bacteria > Bacillati > Actinomycetota > Actinomycetes > Micrococcales > Intrasporangiaceae > Nostocoides > Nostocoides veronense. The sequence continues at coordinate 78,436 of NZ_BAAAPO010000023.1, read as the reverse complement.
CGAAGTCCGCCGCCGCGCCATGGAACAGATGTGATGTAAGCGCCACGTCGACGCTCGCTCCGCCGGTCGAGTTCGGGAAACACGCCGTGCGCGCGACCCCATCCTCGGCGTGTTTCCCGATCTCGACCGGGTGTGCGCAGGCGCGTCAGGCGTGTCAGGCGCTGCGGGCGGTCGCGATGGCGATGAAGTCCGTCAGCGCGGCCAGGGCCACATCGTCAATGTCCGCCGTATGCAGTGCGCTCGCCGCCGCGTCCGCGCGGCGGGTGATCTGCGCCTCCACTGAGGCGACCGCGCCAGAGCTGGTAATCAGCGCGCGGAGCCGTTCGATGTCGTCGTCCGTCAACGCGGGATTCCCGAGTCGGCCCTCGACCTCGCGCCGGCCAGCAGCGTCCAAGCCCGCGAGGGTGTGCGCGATCAGCACCGTGCGCTTGCCCTCCCGCAGGTCGTCGCCCGCTGGCTTGCCCGTGACTTCCGGGTCGCCGAAGACCCCGAGCAGGTCGTCCCGGAGTTGGAAGGCGATGCCCAATTCCAGTCCATAGGTGCTCAGGGCGGCATCGATCGCCGTCGCGACTCCGCCCGTGCGGGCGCCGATCAGCAACGGGTGCTGAATGGAGTACTTCGCGGACTTGTAGGTGATCACCCGCTCGGCCATCGCGACTCGCTCGTCGTCCGCCATCGCCGTCCATGGCCGGACCGAGCCGACGACATCGAGGTACTGACCGGCCATCAACTGCGTCCGCATCAGATCGAAGGTCGCTCGACCCCGGGCGAGCTCGGCATCGGGGAGGCCGCACTCGTCATACGCCTGATCGGCCCAGCCAAGACAGAGGTTCCCGGCGAGGATCGCCCCGGCGACGCCGAAGCCTGCCGCATCGCCCTCCCAGCCCCGCTGACCATGGGCGGCTTCGAGGGCGCGGTGGGTGGTCGGCATACCGCGGCGGGTGTCGGAGGCGTCGATGATGTCGTCGTGGATCAGGGCCGCGGCCTGGACGAACTCCATCGCCGCGGCGAGCCGGACGGCGCCCTCGCGGTCGGGGCACCCGGCGGCGCGGTAGCCGACATACAGCATGATCGGGCGGAAGCGCTTGCCGCCGCCCATGAGGGCGCGAACGGGCCCGAGCAGATCGGCGGATTCGGGAGCCAGCTCCGCGAGATCCTCGGCGCCGCGCGTGAGCTGCGCGTCGATCGCGGCGTCGATGCGGGGGCGCAGCGCGGCCAGGTCGATGGCTGGCATATCTCCCCCTCGTCGAGCACCGGTCGTCTCAGCCTAACTGCGTGCGGAAAGCCCGCCGAAATGCCCGCGTATCCTTGGGCATCGTGTCCATCCCCACTGACCTGCGCGCCGCGCGCCCGAGCGTCAGTTTCGAGTTCTTCCCGCCGAAAGATGATGCGGGCGAGGCGGCGCTCATGGACGCCATCCGCCGGCTGGAGCGGGTCAATCCCGACTTCGTGTCGATCACCTATGGCGCGGGCGGGTCGAGCCAGGACCGCACCGTCGCGGTGACGGAGCGGATCGCGCACGAGACGACCTTGACCCCGCTGGCGCACCTGACCTGCGTGGGGGCCTCGGTCGCGCAGTTGCGCCAGGTGGTGGGGCAGTATGCCGCGGTCGGGATCCGCAATATTCTCGCCCTCCGTGGGGACCCGCCCCGTGGGGGCGACGGGACCTGGCAGGCGCATCCGGACGGCCTGTCGCACGCCGACGAGTTGGTGCGGCTGATCAAGACCTTGGGCGACTTCACGGTCGGCGTCGCGGCCTTCCCCGATGTGCATCCGGAATCGCCGGGCTTCGAGCATGACGTCGAAGTGCTGGTGCGCAAGGCGGATGCGGGGGCCGAGTTCGCGGTGACGCAGATGGTCTTCGATGCGACGACCTACCTGCGCCTGCGCGATGCGGTCGCCGCCAGGCGCGACCTGCCGATCACGCCCGGCGTGATGCCGGTGACGAATGTCCGCCAGATCGCGCGGATGAGCGAGCTGATGGGCACCCCGCTGCCGCCGTCGGTCGTGTCGCGGCTGTCCGCGGTCGAGGGGGACGCCGACGCCGTGCGTGCGGTCGGGGTCCAGATCGCCACCGAGTTGGCGCAGGCGATGCTCGCCGAGGGCGCCCCCGGGCTGCACTTCATCACGATGAACCGATCCACCGCGACCCTCGAGGTCTTCGAGAACCTCGGCCTGACCGCCTCCCGCTGACCTTCGCCCCTCCCCGCCGCGCCGTCGGGGCCCCAGCAGTCACAGGCGCCTCAGGTTTTCCGCCCAGTGCCGAAATCCGTCACGCGACCGACGAGGTCTTTCGAGTCCCGCCTCCGTGGTGCGCTCTCGTCGCGCCCGAGCGTGCAGCTCGCTGCGGAGCGCTGTTATCGCCGCCGAGCGCTGTTATAGCTGCGCTCCTCGGCGATATGTCCTACCGGCTGCGAGATCTGCGCGCGGCTCCGATGTGAGCGCTCCACCGAGCGCGCGGCTGAAGGATTTCGGCATCGGGCGGGAATCCTTCACGTGGCTCACGCAGGGCAATACTGGGTATTGACATCGACTATTCGCATAGTGAATAGTCTGTTGTGTGAGCACCGGACACGTCCTCCTGGGGCTGCTGAGCAGGGGTCAGCAGCACGGGTACGACCTCAAGGCGGGCCATGACGCCCTCTTCCCCTCCGCGCGTCCGATGGCTTACGGGCAGGTGTATGCCGCGCTCACCCGCCTGCGCGACCGGGGCCTGATCGAGGAGGCCGCGGTGGAGCGGGCGGGTGGGCCGGAGCGCACGACATACCGGCTGACCCCGGCCGGACGGGACGAACTGGAGGTCTGGATGTCCGCGGCTGAGCACCCACCGAGCGAGGTCAACAACCCGCTCGCGACCAAACTCAATGTCGCCTTGGTCGCCGGCGGCCCCGACGAGGGCGCGCTCTTCCTGCGTCGCCAACGATCGGCCCACACCGCGCGGATGCGCGACCACACGCAAACCAAGCGAGCCGCCGACGCGACCCTGACGCAGGTGCTCGCCGCCGACTACGCCTTAAGCCACTTGGACGCCGATGTCCGGTGGATCGACGACGCCCTCGCCCGACTCGGCGAGATCACCCGGGAGGTAACCCCATGAGCACGACCCCCTTGATCGCTACCGGGCTGCGGCACGCCTATGGCAACCGGCCCGCCCTGGCCGGCATCGACCTGCGCATCGAGCCGGGCGACTTCGTGGTCATCACCGGCGCGTCCGGGTCGGGCAAGTCGACCCTGCTCCACGCGCTGGCTGGGGTCATCGTTCCCGACGCGGGCTCGGTGCGGTTCGGCGATGTGTCCGTGTCGGGGGCCTCGGAGGAGGCGCGCTCGGCGCTGCGCCGCACGCGCTTCGGCGTGCTCTTCCAGTTCGGCCAACTCGTCGAGGAACTCACCGCCGTCGAGAATGTCGCCCTGCCCTTGTTGCTCGGGGGTATGCCGCGGCGCACCGCCGAGGCCCGCGCCGGTGAGTGGTTGGGCCGGGTGGGCGTCGCCGAGGTCGCGGGTCAGGTCCCGGGGGAGTTGTCCGGTGGTCAGGCGCAGCGCGTGGCGCTCGCCAGGGCGCTGGTCAGCGAAGCGGACATCCTCTTCGCCGACGAACCGACCGGTGCCTTGGACTCACTCGCCGCCGAGGCGGTGATGGATCTGCTCAGCGAACTCAATGCCGACCTGGGCGCGACGATCGTGCTGGTGACGCACGAACCGCGGGTCGCGGCATATGGCCGCACGGAGGTCCACCTGCGCGATGGCCGGATCGACACTCTCTCCTCCTACGGCCAGGACGATGTGATCGCGCAGGCGCTGCGATGAGCGGGCGGCTTACCTGGCGCGACGCGCTCTTCGTCGCGGCTCGCGGCGGGTCCAGCGACCGACTGCGTTGGGGTGCAACGGCCTTCGGCGCCCTGGTGCTTGCCTTCGTCTGTGCCTCGGCTCTGACCCTGCTGACCATTCCGTTCCGGGAATCGAGTTGGCACGACAACCCGGGGCCGTTCGGCTGGACCACCCTCTCCGATCGCGGGACGGTGGCGGGTAGGGCGGTTGCCTTTCTTGTCCTTCTCGTGCCCGTGCTGATCTTCCTTGGACAGGCCGCGCGGATCGGTATGCCGGTCCGTGTGCGCCGGCTGGCCGCGCTGCGGGCTGCGGGAGCGAGCCCCCGCGATCTGCGGCGAGTGGGTGGCGCGGAAAGTGTGCTCTCGTCCGCAGTCGGGTCCCTGCTCGGTGTCGCGGCTTTCCTCGGGGCGTGGCGGGCGGCGCCGCGCTTGTGGCGGATGGAGGTCCTGGACTGGGTCGAACAAGACGGCGGCGACCCGGTCGCCCGGGTGATTTCGGTGCCGGTGTTGCCGCAGGTGTCTATTCCGTGGTGGATTGCGGTCGGCGCGTTAGCGCTTCCCATGATGCTTGCTGTCGTCACTGCAGCATCGCTGCGGCCACGGCGGATCACCGGGGCGGGACGTCAGCGGACGAAAGGTGGGCTTTTCCTTGTTGGCGTATCCCTCGTGCTGCTCGCCGCCCTGTTCCTTGGCCCGTCACGCGTCGGCCGGGAATGGCATTCGGCCACAACGACCTTCGTCCTAGTCTTGTTGGCACTGGGGTCGTTGGTTTCC
>NZ_BAAAPO010000023.1:58745-73789 GCF_039531185.1 Nostocoides veronense | reverse complement strand
CGAGCGTGACCTATCTGCTGGGGAAGCGCGTGAGCCGCAGCACGTCATCGCCGGCGTTGCTGTTGGCCGGACGGCGGATGATGCAGCACTCCCGCGCGACGTCTCGCCCGACGATGGCGTTGCAACTGCTCGCCGTTCTTGCGGCCTCCAACCTCGTGCTGCGCCCGGCGCTCCTGTCCGACGCCGGCCGATCTGGCCCGGCAAACTCGCGCGAGATCGTCGCCTTGATCACCAGCATCGGAAACCTGCTCTCAGCCCTGCTCGTGATCACCATCGTCCTGGCAGGCGTCTCCCTCCTCTTGGCGACCGTTGAGGCCCTGATGTGGCGTCGGCGCTCCACCGCCCGACAAGTCTTCGCTGGTGTTCCGCGTGGCGTCCTGCGTCGGGCGATGGTCGTCGAGTCGGCCGTGCCGACAGCGGTGGTCACGACCCTGTCGCTCATTGTGACGGCGGTGATCGAGACGCTGGTCGTGCCTCGGCACCTGCTCCCGGGTGGTTTCCCGTGGCTCGGGGTGCTGGGGACGAGTGCTGGCTTCATCGCCCTAGTGCTCGCGGCGTCCTGGCTCGCCGCCCGCGCCATCAACTCCGCCACGGACGTTCGGGAGCTTCGGACGACCTAGCCCCGGTCGGCGCAGGAGGCGATGCCCAGCCAGGTATGCCGATTGCCCGCCCAGCACCACCCCACCTTCGGCGCGCCTTTCATCGCGGCGCCGTCACGGCCGGTGCCGCCGCTGATCCAGATCGCCGGGGTTCGGGCATCCAGACCACCGGTCGGCTTCTTCAGGCGTGAACCGGGAGTCATAAAGCAGTAGTTGGGCTCCAGCAGCTCCGGCCGCTGCAGCAGCCAGCAGATGCCCTCGGAGACGGTCAGCGGCGACCGGCCCCGGGCGGCGATCTGCGGCGCAACCTCATGGGGACTTTGGTTGCGATATTCATCACCGCGTTGCGGGTCGCGGATCATATAAAGCGGTGCATCGGGCACCTCGACTCCGGCCACCGGAGCGAAGGTGTCCAGATCCGTCATATCCACGACCACGAATCCGGCTTTGTCGTCTCGCACCAGTAGTGGAGTCAGGATGCTGGGCGCCACGAGCTTCGGATGTATGACGAGTAGCTCGCCCTGCGCGAGTCGCAGCTCCGTGGCCAGCGCGCGAAAGTCCTTCTCTCCCAGGCCGGCCAGGCGTGGTAAGCCCAAGGCGACGAGTCGATCGAGTTGGTCGGCTAGCGGCATTCGTCTCCTGTGGGCCGAGCGTCAGCGGGTTGTGCGACTTAACGCCCACGGCGGCACCGGTGTTCCGAGCCGACTCAGGCGTTCCACTCCGGATCGCGGCCAGACATCGCGACCAGGCGATCGAGCGCTGGGGCATCCGCGGGCACCTCGACGCGCGGCGCGAAGGCCTTGCCCTCGCCTTGGAAGTCGGGCGTGAGCATCTGGTCGGCAAAGCCGATCGAGTTCTCGAGCGGACCCTCGGCGGGCGACCAGTTCTTACCGGTAGCGGTGGCGATATCCCAGCCGTGCACCTGGTATTCCCACAGCACCATGCTCAGCGCCATGTCCCCGGGCATCGCCATACCGCCGGCGAGCACAAGGTCTCGCTCGGCGCCGCCATCGGCGATTCCGGCGACGAGCTGGTCTGCGGCAGAGCGCAATTGGTCGCCGCCCGTGCCGTCGACCGGCACGCCATCGGCGTCCGGCGCCTGACCGTTTGGATCCGCGAAGCCGGCGCCGAAGGCGGTCGCCCACCCGACGATGTGGCCTCGGAGGTCGGCGACCGTGAACTCTGCGCAGGGCGTCGGCCGGTCAGCTGCCTCTGCCGGGATGGCGTCGAGCACGTCCGCGAGGGACCGCAAGACGTCGCGGGTCTGCTCGGCAGTGGCTCGGGGGTCGGTGGTCGGGGAGTGGTGTGTCATGTCCTCGACCGTATGTTGCCCGCCTGCACCCGGGCTTGAAGATTCGCGACATCTTCGCCGAACCCGCCGGCGTCCCGTTCGTAGGCTTCTCCCCGTGAGCGAGCCACCCGACCCGGCCGAGGACACGCGCGCGATCCTGCATCCGGCTCGGATGGCGGAATACGTTCGGCTTGAACGCTTTCCGGTGCCGACCGCCACGGACGGGATCTTCGACTGGGCTTGGTCGGTCTCCTGGAATCTCCCGCCGGGTGAGCGCCTCGCGCAGGACGTGCTCTCACTGCCCGCGGTCAATCTCAGCGTCGGCAATGGGCCGCCGCCCGGCCGCACCCCGCCGCCCGGCCCGTATGCCGTCCTCCCGCGCGTCGTCGGTGTCGCCCGCCGCCGCACTACCCGCGTCCTCATCGGCTCCGGCTGGAATGTCGCCATCAAGACGACCGTCGGCGGCTTCGGGGCACTGGCACCGGTGCCAGTGTCGCGATGGACCGACAAGGAAGTCCCGATGGGCACCGTCTTGGCGCTCGACGACAGCGCGCTCGCGGAGCGAATGGCGGCGGCGACGAGTGGTGGTGACCGCGCGGGCATACTCCTGCAGGCTGTGGAACCCTTTGTGGCACAAGCCGACCCAGCCAGGATGCGGGCCGCGCGCGAGGTAACCGCTATTGCCGAGGCCGCCGAACGACACCCGCAGCTGCGACTGGCGGAGGAGTTGGCGGCATACGCCGGCCTGAGCGTGCGCACCCTGCAGCGGCTCTTCGCGGAGTATGCCGGGATCTCGCCCGCCTGGATGCTGCGCCGGCTGCGGCTGATCGAGGCCGCCGAGCGGGTCGCGCGCGGCGAGGAGGTGCGGTGGGCGGAGGTGGCGGCCGAGCTGGGCTATAGCGACCAGGCGCATCTGAGTCGCGACTTCACGGCCGCTATCGGGTCAACCCCGACGAGGTATGCCGCCGCGCAGCGCCCCACTGGGACGAGTCCGCTCACCTGACGACGACGCTTGTCTTCCCGTTGCTAGCCGTCACCGAGTTCGACGCCGGCGCCCGCGCCATGGGCTTCCTCGCCGCGGCGACCTGGCTGCCGTGGCTGCTCATCAGTCTCCCGGCCGGGGTGTGGATCGATCGCGGCGACGCCCGCCGGATCATGATCGGGGCCGATCTGTGGTCAGCGGCGGTCACGGCGAGCGTTCCGGTCGCGTGGGCTTTCGGTCATCTCACCCTGGCGCACGTCTTCGCCGCAGCGCTCGGCGTTGGTTTCGGCTCCGTCTTCTTCCGCACGGCCTACGCCTCCCTGGTGCCGCAGGTCGTTGCGAAAGACGATCTGGAACAAGCGAATTCGCGACTGGTGGGCACGGAATCGGCGATGCAGATCGCCGGCCCCGGCGTGGGTGGCGCTCTCGTCGCGCTGGTCGGGGCGGCATACACCGTGGTCCTCGACTCGATTTCCTTCCTCGTCTCGGCCCTCTGCCTGGCTCGGATACGCCCGGGTGACATGTCGCGTCCCACGCCGCCGGCTCGCGAGCCGATGCTCACCTCGATTCGGGCCGGCCTGCGCGTGCTCGCTCGCGATCCTTATGTCCGGTATTTCGCGGTGCAGGGCGGTGTGTCCAACTTCGCGCTCACGGGCTATGGCGCCCTTCTGGTGCTCTTCCTTGTCAAGGACCTGCACCTGCCGGCCGGCGCGATCGGGGTCGTGATCGCCGTTGGCAGTGTCGGTGGGCTGATCGGTGCCAGCATCGCGCGCCGGACCTCCACACGCCTCGGTCAGGGGCCGGCGATGGTTGCGCTGCAGATCATCGGTGGCCCCGCGGCCCTGCTCATCCCCGCCGCGCAGCCGGGCCTGCTCGTCCTGCTCGTGCCGCTTGGCGAAGTGCTCGTCGGGATCGGCGTCGTCGGTGCCAATGTGCTGCGAGGCGCCTTCCGGATGCGTTATGTCCCAGGCGAACTCATGGCGCGAGTCGTCTCGGCCAGCGCACTGGTCAATCTCGGGACAATGCCCCTCGGCGGTCTCGCGGCGGCCTGGCTCGGCGAGCAGTTCGGCGTGCGCAGCGCGATCGCGCTGCTCGCCGCGCTGCACGCGCTGGCGTCGCTGTCGGTCCTGATCGGGCCCTATCGACCGGGCCGTCCGCTCCCGGATGCGCCAATGCCGGTGCGCTGACTCGCCACGCCACTCAGGGCGTGACGGCCGAGGCCGTTCCGTCGGTCATGGCCAGCAGGTCGGCGTATGACGTGCGGAAGACCGCGTGCGAGTGCCCGCCCGCGGCCCAGACCTGCTCGAACTGCTCCAGGTAGGTGTCCACCACGGTCCGCAATGGCGTGGGGTGACCCACCGGCGCGACCCCGCCGATCGCCATACCCGTGTGAGCGCGGACGAAGTCCGGGTCGGCCCGATCGAGGCTGGCCAGATCGAGGGCCTGTGCGAGGTAGGTCGTGTCGACCCGATGCCCGCCCGAGGCCATGACGAGCACCGGCGAGGCCGAGCCGTCGGCGTCAATACCCTTGAAGATCAACGAATTCGCGATCTCGGCGGGCGTGATGCCGAGGGCGTCCGCCGCCGCTTGGGCGGTCTTGACGGCATCGGGCAGCACCCGGAAGTCCGGGTCGAAACCGCGGTCTGCCAGGGCGGCACGCACGGCCGAGACGGCCGGGTGGGAAGTCAGGTCGGGGCTCACCCCGCGACTGTATGCCCGTGTGGCCAGCGCGGTGTGTCGCTCGTCGAGATCGTGGCGCCGAAAGCCACGCGCGGTGGGGAACTTTGCTGCTGCCCTGGCGACAGCGAACTTCCCCACGATCGCTGAGGCGCGGCCGGGCAGCTTGGCGAGGAGCCACTCGTTAAGGTGCCTGTCGTGGGAGGGACGTCGACGACGCGGCTGGATCCGCTGCTGGTGCACCAGACCGTTGAGCGGCTGGCCGAGCGGATCCGGGCGCGCTTCCCCGAGCGCGGGTTGAACCTTGTCGCCGAGCAGTTGGCGCAGATCTCCCAGGATGTCGGATCGAGTGCTCCCGGATTGCGTCGGCGCCTGCTCGCGACATCGTGGTTCGCCCGCATCATCGGGGCGGTAGTCCTGGCCGCCACCTCTGTGCTGCTCGTCGTGACGATCCGTGATGCCATCCAGCACGGCCCAGACCAGTCTTTCGAGTGGGTGCCACTCATCGAGTCGCTGATCAACGATCTGGTGTTCGCTGGGATCGCCCTGTTTTTCCTGATGGCGCTGCCGGAGCGCATCCAGCGCCGCGAGTTGCTCGCCACTTTGCATCGGCTGCGCTCGCTTGCGCACATCGTCGACATGCACCAACTCACCAAGGATCCCGAGCGGCTTCGCCCGGACTTCGTCAAAACGACGAAATCCGCTGAGCCAGGCCTAGATCGGGATCAGTTGGAGCACTATCTCGACTACTGCTCCGAGTTGCTCAGCCTCATCGGCAAGGTCGCGGCGCTCTGCGCCGAGGAGTCCGAGGATGCCGTGGTGCTCGACACGATCACCGGCATCGAGACGATGACCACGGACATGGCCGGCAAAATTTGGCAGAAGATTTCGCTGCTACCCGACTGAGGTTCATCGCATCGCCTGCACGACGAGCAGGTGAGGGGCAACGAAGCGCGGGCCCCGGCATACTGCCGAAGCCCGCGATCGAGGGTGAGGATCAGGGAAGGTTCACTTGCCCTGACGGTAGGTCGCCCACATTGACTGCGCCCGGGAGATCTGGCCTGCGCTGAAGGTGTTCATGCAGGCATCGTCGGTGTAGTCCATGAAGTTCTTGATCGGGTCGAGACCGGCCGAGCGACGGCATGTGTCCCGCCCGGTCGGGCAGCCATAGGCCGCGGACTTCTCGGCCGGGGTGTCGGCGACATAGTCGCCCTGGCCGTTATACCCGCCCTGGAAGGTGTGGTAGAGCCCGAACCAGTGCCCCGCTTCGTGGGTCGCGGTGTCGCCGAGGTTGTAGGGCGCGGCCGTGCCGCCGGGCAGCGACTGATCGAGCAGGACGACACCGTCCATGACGTCATAGCTGCTCTTGGGGAAGGTCGCCCAGCCGAGGAGCCCGCCGCCGAGGCTGGCGGAGTAAAGGTTGAGGTCGGCCATCGTGCCCTTGCGTAGGGCGGTCTTCATGGACTTCTCGGCGGTTGAGCCGTTGGTGAGCCCGTTGTACCAGGTGGTGTTATTGGTGTAGTCCGTGCCCGCCAAGGTGAAGCTGAATCCGCTGCCGGCGTAGGCATTGTTGAGGACGGTGATCTGGTTGTTGATCATCGTCGAGCTGAGATTGCCCTTCGCATCGGTGATGACGTGGAAGTAGACATTGACCGTTGCGGCGACCGCGCGAGAGCCGGACCGATTGATGCCCTTGGCGGCGGCGGAGGTGCGACGGTGAACGCTTATGCGGGGGGTATTCCGTTCGGGTTGGGGTAGCCGTGTGTGGCCGTCGACCACTATGACGCACCTTGAGCCGCCGTGCTACCGGAAGGTAACCAGAATCTGAGAGATCGGGCTTGACGGTCGAGCATCCGACCGGAGTAGAGTCAGAATAGAACATATGTTCGACGAACGGATGTTCGGTTTCAACTCTAGTCGCCGCCGGCGGATCTCGTCCATCCCCGGCCGCCCGAGCGTGAAGGAGCGCCCGCCGATGGCCCGCCGATATGACGAACCCGTCGACGTCCAGTCTCGGGATGAGGTGATGTCCGCCTTCATCTGGCGGGGCCGGTTGTATGCCGTGCGCGGAGTCCTCGACCGCTGGACCGAGCGCCGCTCCTGGTGGCAGGACCCGGTCGGTACCCCGCAGGCGGGGGAGCGGACCGTATGGCGGGTGGAGGCCAGCGCTGGCCGGTGCGCGGGCAGCGGGATCTATGACATCGGCCGCGACACCGACGCCGCCACCGTCCCGGCATGGACGCTGCTGCGGGTGCAGGACTGATGACGATGACGACGGAGCAGATGATGGTGACGCGAGCCGATGCACCCCCAGAGCCGCTGCGCGAGCAGGCGCCGAGTCGGCCAGCCGGTGCTGAGCGGGAGCGGGTGCCGGCCACTCGGGTCGCCTCCGCGCTGGACTTGCTCGACGGTTCCCAGGCTAGCCTGCTCGAGGCCGGTCACGCCGAGCACATCGGGCAGCGGTATGCCGTGGCCCAACTCTCCGCCCTGCGCGCCGCCGCCGCGGTGCTCGCCGTCCGCGGCCCGCGCCTGGCCGGCTCGCGCGGCTCCGGCGGGCCGCGCAATCTGTGGGAGATCCTGCCCGCCGTCGCGCCGGAATTGCAGGAGTGGGCCGACTTCTTCGCGCTGTGCGCCACCCGGCGCGAAGTGCTCGGGCGGGCGAGCGACACGGCATACCACCCGGGCCCGGAGGGCTCCCGCGAGGAACCGATGACGGTGCGGGAGGCCGACGATCTGGTGCGCTCGGCGCAACAGTTCCACGACCGGGTGCGGACCCTGCTCGGCCTGACCCGGCGCACCGGGCCGGTGCTGCTGGCGCCGATGACCACCTGACCGACCCCGCGCCCGACCCCGATCGGCGGGCGGCGTCACCCGATGGCGCCGCCCGGTGATCCGCGCTGCCCTTTCGACGGAAACCCTTCTGCCATGACCGATTTCGCTCATCTGCATCTCGCCTCCGGCTTCTCAATGCGCTATGGCACGGCAATGCCTGAGGCGCTGGTGGAGCGGGCGGCGCAGTACGGCCAGCCGGCCGTCGCCCTCACCGATCGCGATGGTTTGTATGGCGCGGTGCGCTTCGTCCAAGCCGCGGCCAAGGCCGGCCTCGAAGCGGTGCTCGGGGTCGATCTGGCGATGGCGCGCGGCATTCTCGATCCGCCGCCAGATCCGCGCGCCCGCCCGCCGCGCACCCCCGTGCGCGGCGGTGCCGTCGTCGACCCGCGCCTGCCGCGGGTGACGGCGCTCGCCGTCGGCGCCGGCGGTTCGCAGGGCCCCGCCACCGGGCTGCCGTATGCCGAGGGCTGGGCCGCCCTGTGCCGTCTGGTGACCGACACTCACCTGCGCGGTGAGCGCGGCATCCCGATCAGCGCTCCGGACCGCGTGGCGCACTATGCCGCCGGGGCGCCCGGGCGCGCCGGTGGTGGGGAAATTCGCTGCTGCCCTGGCGACAGCAAACGTCCCCACCGAGCGGGGTGCGCCGAACCCGCCCGACTCATCGTGCTGCTCGGCCCGGACTCCGATGTCGGTCGGGCGGTGCTGCGCAAGGACCTCGCGGCGGCCAGGGATCTATTGCGTGCCTGGCAGACGGTCCTACCACGCGACGGGCTCGTCGTGGAGATCGTCTGCCATGGTGGCCCCGATGGCACGAGCGGTTCGCGCAATCACGCGGCCCGGATGCTGAATCTTGCTGATGCGCAGGGAGTTCCGGCGATTCTGACGGCAGCGGTGCGGCATATCGATCCCGTCGATGCTCGCATCGTCGATGTCCTTGATGCCGCCCGGCGACTCGTCCTGCTCGACCGCCGCCACCTCGACCGGGTCTCGGAAGCCGGGCATCTCGCGAGCACCGCGACGATGCACCGCATCGCCCGCGAGGTGGCGGAGCGGGCGGGGCACACGACATACGACCGGGCCGACCGTCTCATCGCCGAGACTCTCGCCCTCGCCCACCGCTGCGCCCAGAACCCGCGCCGCGATCTCGGGATCGGCGCGGTGCACCTGCCTGAGCCGCACATCCTCGGCATACCCGAAGGCACCGATCCGCAGCGCGTCCTCGACGAGCGCTGTCATGCCGCGATCCTGACCCGCTATGCCGGGGCGACCGAGAGCGAGCGAGCGGCTGTCGAGCGCCGGTTGCGCGAGGAGCTGGATGTCGTTGCGGCACTGGGCTATCCGACATACTTCATGACGGTCGCCACGGTCGTCGACCTGATCCGTGAGATGGGGGTTCGGGTCGCGGCGCGCGGCTCCGGCGCCGGGAGCCTCGTCAACTTCCTGCTCGGGATCAGCGGCGTCGACCCGATCCGCTACGACCTGCTCATGGAGCGCTTCTGCTCACCGCTGCGCGCCGAACTGCCCGATATCGATATCGATGTCGAGTCGGCCCGGCGCACCGATATCTACGAGCGCATCCTCGACCGCTTCGGCGGCGAGCGGGTGACTTGCGTGTCGATGATGGACACCTACAAGGTGCGGCATGCGATCCGCGATGTCGGCTCCGCCCTGGGTATGCCACCCGGTGAGGTCGACGAGATCGCAAAAGCCTTCCCGCACATCAGAGCTCGCGATGCACGCCAGGCGATCGCCGACCTGCCGGAGCTGCGCCAGCGCGGCCTGGACAGCGACCAGCTCGCGACCTTCTTTGAACTCGTCGAGGCGCTCGACGGCCTGCCGCGGCATATCGCCCTGCACCCGTGCGGGGTGATCTTGTCCAATGGCACGCTGCTCGATCGCACGCCGGTCGAGGCGAGTTGGCTGGGCTTCCCGATGAGCCAGTTCGACAAGGACGATGTCGAGGTCCTCGGGCTGCTCAAGCTCGACGTCCTCGGCATCCGTATGCAGTCCTCGATGGCCTATGCCGTCGCCGAAATCGAGCGCACGACAGGGGATTTCGTCGACCTTGACGACCGCGCGCACGTGCCGCTCGACGACGAAGCGACCTTTGCGATGATCCGCACCACCCACACCCTCGGGTGCTTCCAGATCGAGAGTCCGGGGCAGCGGGAGTTGATCGGCAAGTTCGGTCCGGTGCGTTTCGAGGACCTCATCATCGACATCTCGCTCTTCCGGCCGGGGCCGGTGAAGTCCGACATGATCCGGCCCTTCCTGGAGGCGCGGCACGGCTGGGCGGATGCCGAATTCCTACACCCCACGCTGATCCCGGCGCTGCAAGAGACCGAGGGGGTGGTCGTCTTCCACGAGCAGATGCTGCGGATCATCTCCGAGACGACCGGTGTTTCGCTCGCCCAGGCCGACGAGGTCCGCCGGGCAATGGGTAGCCCGAGCGGCATCGAGGAGATCGAGACCTGGTGGCACCCGGCGGCTCGCGCCCGCGGCTACAAGCAGGAGCATCGCGACCGAATCTGGGCTGTGCTCAAGGCTTTTGCCTCCTTCGGCTTCTGCAAGGCGCACGCTGCGGCCTTCGCGCTGCCGACCTATCAGAGCGCCTGGCTCAAGGCGCACTGGCCCGCGCACTTCCTCGCCGGGGTCCTCACGCACGACCCCGGGATGTATCCCAAGCGCCTCATCCTCGATGACGCTCGCGTCCACGGGATCACCGTCCTTGGCCTCGATGTCAACGCCTCCGGCGACACCTACCGCGTCGAACGTCTTGACCCCGCCGACAACAGCCCGCACCTGGCCGCGCTCGGCGATCTCTGGCACCCACCGCCGCCGCCCGATCCGGACATGGCCGATGGCACCGGATGGGGGATCCGGCTAGCGCTGTCCGATGTCAATGGCATCAGCGCCGCCGAGGTCTCGCGGATCGTCGCCGGGCAGCCGTATGCCAGCCTCGCCGACTTCTGGCATCGCGCCCAAGTCTCCCGGCCGATCCTCGAAAAGCTCATCCTGGCAGGGGGTTTCGACACGATCTACGCCATGGGAAGCAGCGCCGGTGGTCTTGGCCGGCACGGCCGGATCACCCGCCGGGACCTGCTCCTCGGGGCGGCCGAACTCGACCGGTGGGAGCGCGGCATACGCACTGGTCGGCGGCGGGCCCGACCGGCGCGCATGGTGACCGAAGGGGTTGCCGCACAAGGTCTTTCGTCGGGGATCGACCCGCGTGATCTGGCTGCCGCGCAGTCCCAGGCGGCCGCTCCGGTGCGCGCCGAGCCGATCCAGATGGCGCTCGATCTCGGCGACGAACCGCAGTTGAGCGCGGGCGCCGGTCTGCCGGATATGGCTGTGCCAGAACGCATTCGCGCCGAGCTCGACATCCTTGGCCTGGATGCCACCGGGCATGTCATGGACTTCTATGCCCCGATGCTGCGGGCTCTCGGGGTCACGCCGAGCAGTTCCTTGATGGGGACGCGCAGCAACACCACCGTGCTTGTCGCCGGGGTCAAGGTCGCCACCCAGACCCCGCCGATCCGCTCCGGTCGCCGGGTCGTCTTCCTCACCCTCGAGGACGGCACCGGCCCCTCCGACTCCACCTTCTTCGAGGATGTGCAGGGGCCGTATGCCGGCACCGTCTTCCACTCCTGGCTGCTGCTCGTGCGCGGCATCACCCGCCGCACCGGCGCCCGCGGGATTTCGCTGCGCGCCACCGGTGCCTGGGAGTTGGCCACCTTGTGGGAGGCCTGGCTCTCTGGCGGACTGGAGGCGGTGCACACCCTCCTCGCGGAGCACGACATACCCCTGGACGCAGCCGGCAATCCGGTCAAGGGCGAGCGCACCGGCGTCGCCGAATCCGCCGGCTCGCGCCGGGTCCTCGTGCACGCCAGCGGCTTCCGCCAGAGTCCGTATGCCGACACAAAACCCCCCGGCGAGGCCATCACCTCACGCAAACTCTGGCACGCCAGCCCCGGCTCCTCCGGCTGGTGATCGCACGCGCCGAAGTAGCTGCCGGCGGCGGCGGACCGGCGGCGGCGGCGGAATCCCACAGTGACGATCTCGCGGTCAGGTCGTCACGTTGGGCTGAGGTCGTCAGGTTGATGTGACGACCTCGGCCGAACGTGACGAACTCGAGGTTCTGTCACCAGGTGCCGCACGCCTCCGCCGCGCCGTACGCGTCAAGGGGCTGTCGGAGGCACCGCATACAGTTGCGCATATGACGAGCGAGCGGCGGCGGCCCCGGAGGGGAGTCGAGACCGGGCTGCGGACGGCGGCGGTCTGGGCGACCGTTTCGGCCCTGGCGGAGCAGCGCCGGCAGGAGGTCGGACGGCCCCTGCGCGTGCTCGACCTCGGCGGCGGCACGGGAGGTATGGCCGTGCCCCTGGCCCAAGCCGGCCACGAAGTCATCGTCGTCGACCCCAGTCCCGATGCCCTCGCCGCCTTGCGCCGTCGCGCCGAGGAGGCCGGCGTTTCTGACACCCTGCGCTCAACCCAAGGCGATGCCGACGACCTGCGCACCATCCTGCGTGCCCGCGTCGACCTGGTGACCTTGCACGGCGCCCTCGAAGTCGTCGATGACCCGAAGGCCACCCTGGACCGAATCAGCGAAATCGTCGTCCCCGGTGGCCACCTCTCGCTCGTGACTGCCCAGCGCCTCGCCGCCGTCCTCGCCCGCGCGCTCGCCGGCCAATTCGGCCAGGCGCGCACCGTGCTGGACAGCGACGACGGCCGCTATGGCGCGAGTGACCCGCTGCCGCGCCGCTTCGACAAATCCCATGTCGAGGCGCTGCTCACCAGCAGCGGCTTCACCGTCGTCGACAGCCATGGCGTGCGCCTGTTCAGCGACCTCGTGCCCTCGGTCTTCCTCGAATCCGACTCCGAACGCGCCGCCTTGCTCGAGTTGGAAACCGCCGTCGCCACGCATCCCGAGTTCGGTCTGCTCGGGCAGATCGGATCCGCGCTGCACGTGGTCGCCCGCCGGCACAACTAGGCCAGCGCGCCCCCGCCATGAGTCGGCGTCAGTTCCGGCCCCCGCCGCGAGCGGGCAATAGCCCCCCCGACGACACCGGCTGCACGGTGCTCCACGTCGACATGGACGCCTTCTTTGCCTCCGCGTCCCTCCTCGGCCGCCCGGACCTCATAGGCAGCCCCGTCATCATCGGCGGCGGCACGCGCGGCGTCGTGCTGTCCGCGACCTACGAAGCCCGCGCCTTCGGCGTCACTTCCGCCATGCCGATGGCGCGCGCCCGGCGGCTGTGCCCACAAGCGACCGTGCTCCGACCCGATCACGACCTCTATTCCGCGATGTCCGATGCCGTCATGGAGACCTTCGCCAGCATCACGCCCATCGTCGAACCGCTGAGCCTCGACGAGGCATTCCTCGATGTGGGGGGCGCCGTCCGCCGCCTCGGCAGCCCCGCGACGATCGCGCAACGCATCCGGGACACGGTGTATGACGAGCAGGGCGTCACCTGTTCCGTCGGCGTCGCGCCAAGCAAGTTTGTCGCCAAGCTCGCTTCGGGCTTGTGCAAACCCGATGGTTTGCTCGTCGTGCCCGTCGCGGAGGTCGTCGGCTTCGTCCAGCAACTGCCCGTCGGCGCCTTGTGGGGCGTGGGGGAGAAGACCGAGGAGTCGCTCGCCCGACTTGGCCTGGTCACCGTCGCCGATATCGCGCATACCCCGCTCGCCACCCTCAAACGTGCCCTCGGCGACGCCGGCGGCACCCACCTGCACGACCTGTCGTGGGGCCGCGACCCGCGCCACGTCGAGCCGGTCCATCGCGAGAAGTCCATCGGCTCCGACGAGACCTTCCCCGTCGATGTCGACGACCCGGCATACATCCACCGGGAACTGCTGCGCCTCTCGGCCAAGACCGCCTCCCGCATGCGATCCGCCGGCCTGGTCGGGCGCACCGTCTCGATCAAGGTCCGCTTCGCCGACTTCACGACGATCACCCGCGCCAAGACGCTGCGCGACCCCACCGATGTCACCCAAGAGATCTACACAACGGCCAAGAGCCTGTATGACGCGCTGGCCCTCCAGCGGGCCCGATTGCGCCTCGTGGGGGTCCGGATGGAGGGTCTGGTCCGCTCGTCGGCGGCCCCAGTGCAACCCACGCTCGATGAGCCCGAATACGGCTGGCGCGACGCCGACCGGGCCGTGGATCGCGCGTCCGCGCGCTTCGGCGCGGGCAGTGTAGGCCCGGCGAGTCTGATCCGACGGGATTGACACCTTCCGCCGGGCAAAATCGCGACTTATCCTGATGCCGAGTCTGGGCGCGAATGAGTCACAATGGGCAACGAAAGACCCTCTCGAAGCGTTCTCTTTCATAGGACAGTTGGAAGCGCAGCCGGCACCCGCCGGAGGCACATTTGGTTGGAGGCCACGATGGCGCTGTCGGAGCGCGAGCAGCAGCTCCTCGATGAGATGGAGCAGGCGCTCTATGCCGAGGACCCTCGGTTCGCCAACCAGATGCAGTCGGTCGTCCGGCGCACCACCCACCGCCACCACATCATCGGCGGCGTCGGCGTGCTGCTCGGCCTCGGTCTCGTGCTCCTCGGCGTCAACACCAACTGGATCATCGGCGGCATCGGCTTCGTCGTGATGGTCGCAGCGCTCGCCTATGCCTTCGCGCCGCCCCGCAAGCAGCCGGTCCAACTCGGCAGCGTCCGCGCCGACGGCAGCGTGCGCGCCACCTCCGCCAAGGCCCGCAAGGCCCGCCGCACCCACAAGCCCAAGGCGGCTGGCGGCTTTATGGAGCGTCTCGAAGACCGCTGGGACCGTCGCCGCGACGGCTGGTAAGCAACCCGGCCTGGCCCGGGCGGCTGAGCCGAGCGGCTCTTCTAAACGCGAGCGGGGCTATATCCCCGCTCCCACTCACAAACCCCGCTCGGCTCGGCAGGAACCCCGCTCCCACTCACAAACCCCGCTCGGCTCGGCAGGAACCCCGCTGCGCTCGCGCAGCGCACCGCTCTTAGCGCGTGAGAAGGACGCCGGCGATCCAGATGGTCAGGATCGTCATGCCGGCGAGCAACTCGATGCCCATCGACTGCAGCACGCCGCGCAGGGCCACCTTGGTTTGGCGCCACGCCTGGTCGCGGTCCCGGGATTGGCCGGCCTCGACCAGGTAGATCCCCATCACGAAGCCCAGCGGACCACCGATGATCGGCACCACAAAGAAGCCGATGATCCCCAGCAACAGGCCAAGCAAGAGCGTCGAATTCTTGATCCCGGCGGCCTTCATCCGCTTGCCGGGGATGAGGAATTGCAGGGCCAGCCCGGCGGCATACACCGCGACGCACAGCCCGAAGATGACCCAGCCCGTCGTCGAGCCGAGGTCGAGCGCCCAGATCAGGACGCCCACGAGGGCGACGATCAGGCCCGGAATGACCGGGACCACTACGCCAAGAATGCCGATGACGATGATCAGCCCCGGCAGCCAAAAGCTGGCTTCCGGGGCTGTCGAGACCGCGCTGATCAGCATGTATGCCGAGTGCTTCAGGCCTGCTCGCCGGTGAAGGCGGGCGTCTCGATGAGGCGCTCGGTCTCGTCGTCGATCTCGGCGAGATCGCGCAGCTTCGGCAGGTGCTCGCGCGAGTGGTGCAGGCAGAAGAGGAGTTCACCACCGCCATGCAGGCGGGCCCGGACGTAGGCCTGCGCTCCG